>JBKPSP010000101.1:0-3664 GCA_046735175.1 Acidobacteriota bacterium | reverse complement strand
TCGTTGCCGAGCCCGAGTGCGTATTGGAAACCTCCTGAACCGATAAGCACCGGCCAGATGCCCATGGCGAACGGATTGTAGTAAATCAAATCCTGGTTGAGGTCACCATTTATGTCGGCCGGCACAATCGCGCCCGCGTGTTGCGCGAACTTCGTCTGGGTTGCGAGCGTGAAACTCGTGCCGCCGTTGTTCTTGTACATCCATACGGTATCCGCAGTGGCAAGGGCGCAGCTCACCGGCCCACACGGCCTGCCGGCCAACAGTGCCACATCGAGCCGCCCATCATTGTCAAAATCCGCGATTGCAGCGCCATCAAGAGAATTGGTTATTGCAGGCTTCAGATATGAGGCGGATGGGAAAGTACCATCTCCTCGACCCCACCAGATTGCTCCCACTCCCGAGTACTGATTCAGAGTTCCGTCGTATGTCGTTCGAACATATACAAGGTCGAGATTGCCATCGCCATTGATGTCTGCAGATTGGAGATTGTACGCAGCACCAGCTTTCAGTTGTACGGACTGGGTTTGCGTGAATTGCCCGGTGCCATCGCCGAGAGAGATGTAGAGCGCACAGAGTGCAATACCGAAAGGAAATCCGCCATTCTGCCTGTCGCAGTTGATCTGTGCCAGATCAATCTTGCCGTCGTGGTTGAAGTCGCCCACGGTAAACGAACCTATGAACGGTTGCCGTGCGCGGGTCGCGCCGACCCACTGAAAGGTTCCGTCCCCGTTGTTTCGTAACAGGAACAATCCGCTCCCATTCACATCCCGCACCATGATGTCGAGCCAACCGTCGCTGTTAAAGTCTGCCGCAACCAACTCCCCCAGACTCTGTGCGCCCCAGGCATAGAACACATCCGGCCCGAGGTTGCCACCCCCCGTTCCCAGCTTCACGATCACACCCGCGCAAGAGCTACTGGCGTCGCAACCGGGAAAGGTATAAGCCAGATCGGGAATTCCGTCCCGATTGAAGTCCGCAAGCGCAATTCCCGTTGTCACCGCAAAATCTTCGGTCACCCAGGGAAAGCCGGGAGTGCCATATGAATGCAGATTGAAGCTGACCGTTCCGCTTGCCATAGCCGCACCACGAAGAAGGAGGAGACAAAACACCAGGGAAGCAAAACGCACAGCGAACTCCTCTTTAGAAAAGCGCCCGCGGCATTAGAGGCGGCTGCTCTTTTCTAAGTTGTCCTTCTGCGATCGTCCATAAAAACACTGCAGGGGCTGACGAAGCGGAGGTCGCGTTCTCTAATGGCCATGAAGGCACAGACGGCGTACGAGTGGCCATCACTCTTTGACCCCCGGTATTATCTGTCGCATGAACACGAGACCGCCTCTGCGCAAAGCTGCTCCCTTCATGCTTTTCCTCCTAGCAATCACGCCAATATTCGGACAGCACATGAACGAAAAAGATTCACCCTGCCCAAATGCTATGACCACGAGTGACATGGTGCAGTGCTTCTCGAAGGCGAAAGACTCGTCGGACGTGACACTCGCCGCTCTTTATGACGAACTGCTGAAGAAGCTTGAGGGCGACGCCGCAAAACGTCTTAAGGCTGTTCAGCGATTCTGGACGCAATATCGGGATGCAAACTGTTCCGCTGAGCGGGATTTGTATGAGGGTGGCACTGCAGCGCCGGTGGTTTATCTGGCCTGTCTGGATGCGATGACGAAGGCTAGAACCAAGGAGCTGCGCCAGACGTATGCGGTAAGGCTAAAGCAATGACGTTGATAAATCTCCATATCGTTCATTGAGGTGAAGGACAAGTCTTGATTGAGCTTCGCTAGCAGTGCCATCTTCCAGAGCAAGGGGGTGGCGCCGCACAAGGAAAGATTCAGGGAAGCGTTGAGACTCAGCCCATTCTGTGTTTACCAGGCCACAGCGTTCGTCGGCGCATTCCCCTTATTAGTTGGGAACTCCTCGTTCGCTTTTCTGACTCGCTCTTCCATTTCACGCAAATTTTTGCAGTACTGGCAGTTTGGATCAGAGCAATACGGTGATCTGGTTCTGGTTGCTTGTGTGGAACTGGTTGAGTTGACATCTATTAGCCCCTAAATAAAACCCCGAAAGGTACAGAACACTACCGACGGTACTAGTTTCGTTGCACCTTGATTGCCGTTTTGGGAAACAGCCTGTGTTGCGTTCACGCCTTCATCAACCGGAGTGGTGATTGGTGCGGCTGAAGTGCATTCTCCGAGGACGAAGAGATGCTGGCGAGTCAAAAAGAGCGGACCTCAAGGCGTTCGGTCTTCCTGGAGACTAAGCGCGGTAACGAGGGCTGCTCAGGTTGAACAAAAGGAAAATAGACCAAGAACTTTGTCGCATTCTAGCGTCACAAAACGCCAGCTTCACGATTCGGTTTGTACCTTAGGACATCTACTCTCGATTTTTCTAAATCTCGCACCAACCGCTAATCTTCCAAGTCATCCAAGCTGTGTGCAGCAGGGGAAGTGGCGAGACCTTGGCGCTGTAGTCAAACTGGCCCATTGCCTGCCTCTGCTGCTCTGCGAAACTAGACATCGTTTCTGTAGCAAGCCTCCCGGTGTTCATCGGCGGTTTTAGCTGGGAGGCTTTTGCATTTTCTTCCCTTCCGACGAGGCTCGCCACCGGAAATTCACTCGGGTAGTGCAATCGGGTTTCGCCGGTTCCAACTGTCGATAATCTCCATATCACTCATTCATATTGAACAGCGCGAATGGAAGGGCACAAAGTGTCGCGCTGCTTTGGTGCTGACACTGCTTTACGAAAAGGAGATTCCCGGCGGCTCGCGAGGAATTTGCACACATTGTGAACGACTTGCTGCTGTTCGGCCGATAAGTCACGAAGATCGTAATAAGCATGTGAATCGTTCTCCTAGCGACGGTTCTCACAGGGAATGCTTTCGCAGAATGTAGCTCCTTGGGAAAAATCAAGCCCAGTGTGCTACTGATGCCTCAGGGACAACCATCGGCCACTTTCCTGACGGTCTCTACCAGCGACGGAGGGGCGCCGATCGTCGGCTTATGGAATGTGCATTATGCGAGCACTCTCGGAGCGCCGCCCTTTCAGACTTACCAGCAATTCCACCGCGATGGCCTAGAAATTGAGACACCTGAATTTGCACCAGGAGTATGCATGGGGACGTGGAAACAAACAACCGCTCCGCGAACAGTCAAGATTTTCCATGTGGGATTTACCCAAGGTGCGATTCCTGGGACGTATCGCTTTGAACTAAGGGAACTCGATACCGTCAGTGCTGACCGCAACAGCTTCGAGGGCTGGTACGATCAGAAGTTTTTCGATAAGGATGGAAACCTTGTCTTGGAGGATAAGGGCAGACTCCAGGGAACGCGCCTATCGGTAGAACAATTTTAGTTAGCTGGTTTCATAACTTCTCCTTTGGGTTGAACTTTGCACGCTCTGGCGACGAATCTTAAATCGTCCGGCGAAGTTTACACCTTTGCAGGTTGGTGATAAATCGCCGGAAATTCCTCTAACCACTCATTGAGGGCCGCGCCTTCAATGACTTCTGGTTCTGGCGATGCGCTATTTGTGGACATCGCAATTCTGTCGTAGTACTATCGTCCGCAAATCCAGTTTTCGGGCTCGATAGGTTCGAAGCGTGTTGATGCGCGACGAGGAGTCCTTATGAAAGGTCTTGTCCCCTCTTTGACCTTCTTGGCGC
>JBKPSP010000100.1:0-14599 GCA_046735175.1 Acidobacteriota bacterium | reverse complement strand
GATCACATAGACCAGGCTCTCGGGATTGGTGTTGACGGCAGGATTCGACTTCGGCTCCGTTGCCCATGGCTTCTGATCGCGATCCAGCACGATCACGGGACCAGAGAACGGTGGCATCTGCGAAGCGTATTTCGATTCGGTGATCAGGGCGGCTGCGCCCTCGAGCTGCTGCTTGAGTCGGGCGGGAGGATTATCGGCATTCAGTGGAACGTAGGCGCCGCCGGCTTTCAGAATGGCCAGCACCGCGACCATGGTTTCGGCAGAACGGTCGAGGCAGAGTCCCATGGGACAATCCGGGCCCACGCCATGCTTGCGCAGAAAGTGTGCCAACTGATTGGCGCGCTCATTCAGTTCGCGATAGCTAAAGGCCTGCTCGCCGGAACGTACGGCGATTCGCTCGGGAGTTTTCGCGGCCTGGGCTTCGAACAATTGGTGCAGGCATTGTGTTCTGGGATACTCGGCAGCGGTCTGGTTCCAATTGGTGTCGAACTGCTTACGTTCAATGTCTGAAAGCAGAGGCAGTCGCGAAACTGCAGTTGCGGGATTCGTTATCGCCGCTGTCAGAAGAGTCGTGTAATACCCGGCGATGCGTTCGACCGCGCTCGGCTCGAAGCGCGAGGCATCGTAGTGGAACTCGAGTTCGAGCTCCGAGCCACGCCGAACCGCAGCCAGTCGCAGTTTGTACGGCTCGCTGACCACGTGAATGCGCTCCAGCGTGAAACCTACACCATCGCATTCCTGCTTTCCGCCTAGATCGTGATAGGAGAAGGTAAAGGGAAGTACCTGTTCCTCGCCGGCCGCCTGGATCCAGGAAAAACTCTCCTGCCAATTGCGGGCTTCGGTAACGTTAGAGGCGACACGCCGAGCCAGTACTTCGAATGAGGTTTCGCCCTGAATTTCAGATTTCAGCGGAAGCACGCGGGCGAGCGGACCGAACGCGGCTTCGAGTTCCTCATAGCGCCGGCCATTGAACTCGGCGCCGACCGTCAGATCTGGCTGGCCTGTGAGTCGGAAAAGCAGCACATTCCATGCGGCCAAAAGAACGTCTTCGACCGGCAGGTTCGCGCGTGAAGCGAAGGAGTCCAAAGCTTCAGACCGCGTCGTCCTTGCGACGACATCAGGCGAAGAGCTTGAACCCGGCATTTGCAGTGGCAAGGCAATCGACTGCAGCGCCGCGAAATCGATGCTGCGGCAGAGTTCGCGCCAGAACTCCCGCCCCGGTTTGGTTTCGTCGCTTGCCAGCATTTCGTTTTGCCACTCGACCAGGTCGGCGTACTGCATTGGGTCATCAGAGCTGGCGTGATCTCCCCGATATCGCGCCACGAATTCACGGAAAAGATTGTTCAGCGTGGAACTGTCCGCACACAACGCAGGCAGCGTAAGAATCAGTTTCGATCCCAGCAGAGTCGCGCGCAGGGCCGGGCCATTTTCGAGGTCCCATGCACTCTCGCGGTCGCGGCGGGCCAGGTCTGCCACATCACCGCTCGGCACGTCCGCAAAAAGAACGCGCGATTTTTCCTGAATGACCTGGAATGGCAACTTGATTCCGGTCTGTCGGCGAAAGACCGTACGAAGGATTTCGTACTCCGAGACCAACTGCTGGAATGTTTGCTGCAGCTTTGTAACATCGACAGTGCCGGTTATCGCAATGACGCATTGCGCGAAGGCGCGAACTCCGGCCTCGTGCTGCAACCAGGCGCGCTCCTGCTGGGACGAAAGTTTGAACGCGGCGGTCGCAAGTGTTGGGTTCGATGACATTACGTTTTCAGCGGTCCTTGATCTCTATTGTCGCAACCGTCGCACGACTTCTGCAGCTTACTTTCGTTTCAGACTTCGGCAATCGCCTTGCGCCGGATCTTCTTCAGTTTTTCCAATCCAGCTTCCTGGAATTTCTTGTGCTCGCTTCCGCGCTGTTGCTTCTCGGCGGCGGCCAGCAGTTCGCTTAATGAACTCAGACGCATCTTCGGATCGGCAATCACCGATTCGAGGATCATGGCGAAACTCGCCGCCATGCGCGTGATGGAGGCCGCATCGAACAGGTCCGGGTTGTAAACCCACGAGCCTTGCACTTCATGTCCGGTTTCGCGCATGAAGACCGCCATATCGAATTTCGACTGAACTTCCAGCGGGAAGCGGCCAATTTCAAGACCGGTCATGCTGGCAGTGCTCCGCGGCGTGTTCTGCTGAACAAACAGAACCTGAACGACGGGGCTGTAACTCAGACTCCGCTCCGGCCGGAGTTCCTCGACCAACTTGTCGAAGGGCAGGTCTTGGTGCGCGTATCCGCTTATGGCGACTTCGCGTTGGCGCGCGAGCAGTTCCTCGAATGACGGATCGCCGGACAGATCGGTCCTCAAGACCAGCAAGTTCACGAAGAAGCCGATGAGCGCTTCCGTCTGCACGCTGGTGCGATTGGCCATGTCGGTGCCGAGCACGAGGTCGTGCTGGCCTGTCAGGAAATGCAGCAGGCTCTTGAAGCCGGCAAGCATGGTCATGAACGAAGTCACACCGTTGCGCTTGCTGAGAGCGCGTATGCCTTCGGTCAGCGTTTTAGAAATCACTGTTTCATGCGTCGCTCCCCGGAACCGCTGTACCTCCGGGCGTTCGCGGTCGGTGGGAAGCGCAAGCAGCGGTGGCGCGCCCTCGAGCGCCTTGCGCCAGTATGCAAGCTGCGAATTCAGAACTTCGCCCTGTAGCCAATTTCGCTGCCAGGCGGCGTAGTCGGCATATTGAATTTCAAGAGGGCTGAGCTTCGGTTCACGGTTTTCGAGCGCGGCTGCGTAGAATTCAGACAAATCGTTCAGCAATACGCCGGTTGACCAACCGTCACTGGCGATATGGTGCGTGTTGAGGCAGAGCACGTGATCTTGGTCGCCGAGGCGAATCAACATGCAGCGCAGAGCCGGACCGGTTGCGAGATTGAACGGCGCGGCAGCATCTGCTTGCGCGAGGCGGCGTGCTTCTTCTTCACGCTCATTTGCACCAAGATTGCGAAGATCAAATACCGACAGTTCTACAGATTCGGCGGGCGCGATCACCTGAATCGGATGGTCGCCGGACGTTTGATACGTGGTGCGCAAGATCTCGTGCCGTTGCACCAAGCCGTCGAGCGCCTTTTGCAGCGCCGCTACATCCAACTTGCCTGTTAACCGCCACGTGCGTGGCACGTTGTACAAGGCATTGCCCGGCTCCAACTGATCCAGGAACCAAAGGCGCTGTTGCGCGAATGACAGTGGCAGATCCTGATCGCGGGGTACTCTCGAAATGGGCGGCGGCGCCACGCCAGTAGCTTCGGGGCGTTGCAGAGCCGAGATGGCTTCGGCGAGCGATTCGATAGTGGGCGACTCGAACATCGTGCGCAACGGCATCTCGACGTGAAACGCATCGCGCACTCGCGACGCTACCTGGGTTGCATTGAGCGAATGGCCGCCAAGTTCGAAAAAATCATCGGCGACGCCCACGCGTTCGAGACGCAGAACATCTGCCCAGATGGCGGCAAGGATTTCTTCCGCCGGCGTACGCGGCGCGATGTAGGTTCCTCGTTCTTCGGCGCCGGCCTGCTCGGGCGCGGGCAGCGCCTTGCGGTCAACTTTGCCGTTGGGCGAAAGCGGCAAGGAATCCAGCAGAACGAAGTGCGCCGGGATCATGTACTCGGGCAACTTGTCGTCGAGCCAGAGCCGCAGGTCGGGAACGAGATCTCGCAGCAAGCGGCTGCGCAGCGGATTCGTCGCATATGTATCGAGCGGACGCGCGGCGGTGTTTTCGCTGGGGAAACGTACGGTGCCGCTCACGGCTCTGTTGCGAAATACGACGTCGAAGGTGCCATCGGTCGGCGTCGCGGAGGGCCGGATCTCAGCTTCGTAGCCAAGTTCTTGTGCCATCTTCCAGAAATCTTCGGGTTCGACGGCTGACCGAGGCTCACGATCGAGGAAATCCTTGAGTTCGCCGACTGTGTTCGGAGTCGTTCTGTTCTTTAAGGCTGTAAACGCGGCGACATCCGGGGAGATACGAGCGTTCGGTACATGAGTGACGCCTAGCGCATCAGGCATGCGTTTGAGTGCTTCACGAACTGACGCGATACTGAGCGACTCACGACCCCAATCGTGCCACGTGCAACTGAGTTCGCGCAGCGCCGCATCGCCGACGTGGAGCACTGCGTCGTAGCGGAAGCGCGTCAGTTCATTGTGCGCATTGCCCCGCTTGAGGTGGATTTCAACATAACTGATCCGGGGAAGCTTTGTGGGCAGCGTAGTGAAGAATTCCGGATCAACCAGTAGTTCGCCTTCGCGCTGGATGTTCTTGCGGATGCGTTGCTGCAGTTCCACACAGCTAAGAGATCCGGGAGCCTGATGCAATTGGACCGAGGTGTGAAAGAGTTCGAGCAGCGGGAAGCTGCGAACGTCACCAATGAAGATACTGCCGCCGTTTTCGACTTTGTCGAGGGCCGCGGTAATGACGTTCATGAGGTAATCGAGGTTCGGGAAATATTGAATGACGGAGTTAATGACGATGGTGTTGAAGGTCTCGCTGATGCCGTCGAATTCATGGGCTGCTCTGCAGGCAAGCGCGACATTCGGCAGCCGAAGTTCAGGACGATGAACCTGTTCTTGCAGAAAGTCGATGGCTGCCGCCGAAACGTCGGTGCCCCGGAAGAACTCCGTCCGGGGCGCAATCCTGAACAGCAGCAATCCGGTTCCGCAGCCAATTTCCCAAATCCGCTTCGGCTGCAGCGCGAGAATGCGCGCGACGGTCGTTTCCACCCAAACGCGCATCTGTTCAGGAGGAATGGGATTGTCGTCATAGCTGCTGTTCCAGCCGGCGATATTAAAGGTCGCATCTTCGCCCGTGCCGCCTTTGCGATAGGCCTCATCGAAGGTTGCCGCCCATTGCGCCAGGCGCTCAGCGTTCAGCGTGTCAGCGGATTCTTCCTTCTTAGCCGGCTGCAGATCTGAGTTGGGCACAACGTAGGCGACAAGCTGCTTTTGTCCCGGCTGATCTTCGCGCGCCATGACGACGCTCTTGCGCACGAAAGCGTGCGAGTCAAGCACAGATTCGATCTCGCCAAGTTCGATGCGGAAGCCGCGCAGCTTGACCTGATGATCGAGCCGGCCGAGATATTCGAGATTGCCGTTTGGCAGCCAGCGGCAAAGGTCGCCGGTCTTGTACATGCGCGAACCCGCGGGGCCGAAGGGGTTGCGCACGAAGCGTTCGCGCGTGAGATCCGGGCGTCCGAAATAACCGCGCGCCAGGCCTTCGCCGGCGAGGAAGAGTTCACCCGGAACTCCGATCGGCTGCGGATTTCCCTCCGGATCGAGCACATACGCTTGCGAGTTCGGAAGCGGCTTGCCGATCAGAACTTTTTCTTGTTGACGCGTGAGCGTGTAGGTCGAATAAGTCGTGTCCTCGGTTGGGCCGTAGAGGTTATAGACTTTCGCGACCGAAGTGGAAGCGTAAATCTCGTTGACCAGAGTCTCCGGCAATGCCTCGCCCGCAAGGTTGACCGTTTTCACCGAAGCCGGCACCGCTTGCATGCGCACCAGTTCCGCCATCGCGGAGGGAACGGTGTTAATCAAGGTGACTTCGTTACGGGCCTCGGCAGAAGGCAGGTACAGCGCGTTCTGCACCAGGACGATTTTCCCGCCTACGCTCAGCGGCGAGAAGATCTCGAAGATCGAGAGATCGAAACATACGGAAGTTGACAGCAGAACTCCAGCCAATTCTTCGCGCGAGAAAACCGTCTGCGCCCAATTGACGAAGGTGACTGCGCTGCGGTGTTCAAGCGCGACGCCTTTAGGGCGTCCTGTGGATCCGGACGTGAAGAGCACGTAGGCAAGGTTGTTGAGCTGCAGCGCCACTTCCGGGGTCTCGCGGCTCTCGTTCTCGAGGCGTTCTTCAGGGGAATCGACACAGATGATGCGCGCCGCCGTGCCTTCGAGTTCCGGCGCGAGCGACTTCTGGGTCAGGACAATTGGGGCGTTCGCATCTTCAATAATCGCCGAGAGGCGCTCACGCGGATACATTGGATCCAGCGGAACGTAAGCCGAGCCCGACTTAAGGACGCCCAGGATGGCGGGCAGGAGATTCGCCGTGCGTTCAAGGAAAACGCCGACAAGGACTTCCGGCCGGGCCCCCAGCTTCATGAGACGGTGCGCAATCTGATTTGCGCGCTCGTTCAGTTCACGGTAGGTCATGCGTTGTGACCCGACCACCAGGGCCGTGGCGTCCGGTGTTTTGCGAACCTGCTCTTCAAAAAACTGATGCAGGGAAGTGATTGCGCTTGGCGGGAGCGCCTCCTGGTTCCAGCCGATGAGGACCTGCTCGCGCTCTTTGCGGGAGAGAATCGGAATTTCAGCGATCAGCTGGTCGGGATCTGCGGCGATGCCTTCGAGCATCATTCTGAAGTGCTCGATAAATCGCTGAATAGTCGAGCGATCGAACAGGTCGGTCGAATACTCGACCATGCAATGCAGGCCGTCCGGTTTCTCGACGGTGAAAAGTCCGAGATCGAATTTTGAAGTGCCGTTGTGTACGTCGAGCAATCGAAGCTCGAGACCTGGAAGGTTGAACTCCAGACGTGGCGCGTTCTGCAGCGCAAACCAGATCTGGAAAACCGGAGTGCGCGTCAGATCGCGCTCGGGCTGGAGGACTTCAACCAGCTTCTCGAACGGCAGATTCTGATGGGCGTAAGCTCCGAGCGCGGTTGAACGCACGCGCTGCAGCAACTCACGGAAGCTGGGGCCTCCGGAGACGCTGGTACGCATGACCAGCGTGTTCACGAAAAAGCCGATGAGTTCTTCGATTTCGGTGCTGGTGCGATTGGCGATGGGAGTGCCGACGACGATGTCTTCCTGTCCGGTGTAGCGGAACAGCAGCGCCTGGTAAGCCGCGAGCAGCGTCATGAACAAGGTCGCGCCTTCGCTCGCGCTGACCTCTTTTAACTTTGAGAGCAGTTCGACCGGGAGGATTACCTTTTCCGTCGTGCCGCGATAGGTCTGAATGGGCGGCCGCGTCCGGTCTGCTGGCAGTTCGAGAACGCCGGGCGCGCCTTCAAGTTGTTTGGACCAGAAATCGAGATGCTGGGCCAGCACTTCGTCGCGCATCCACTTTCGCTGCCAGACGCCGTAATCGGCATACTGAATCGGCAGGTCGGGAAGCGGCGAATGCTTGCCTTCCGCGAACGCGGCGTACAAGGCCCCGAGTTCACGAACAAACTGCCACATGGACCAGCCGTCGCTGATGATGTGGTGCATGTTGAGCAGCAGCACATGTTCGCCTGGGTTGAGACGCAAGACGCTGGCGCGGCACAATGGGCCGGTCTCAAGATTGAAGATTGCTTTGGCGCCATCGATCGCCAGGCGCTTGACAGCATCCTGTTGCTCCTCTTCCGGAATGTTGCTGAGATCGGTCGTGTCGATGTTGATCTTCAATTCCGGCGCGATCACCTGCACCGGCTGATTGTTTTCCATGCGGAAGGTGGTGCGCAGAATCTCGTGACGGCGAACAATCTCGTTCAGCGATCGCTCAAGCGCATTCGTGTTCAGGTTGCCGCTCATGCCGACGGCGATGGGTACGTTGTAGAGCGGATTGTCAGGCTCGAGTTCATTGAGGAACCACAGCCGCTGCTGCGCAAAGGAAAGCGGCAGATTGCGATCGCGTGGGACCGGCACAATCTGGGGAACGCTTTCTTTGTGAGAGAAGCGAAGTTCATCCACTCGTTTTGCAAGTTGGGCCACGGTCGGCGCTTCGAACATTGCGCGAAGCGGGAGTTCGATCTCGAACGCCTGCCGAATGCGCGAGACGACGCGAGTGGCGAGCAGTGAATGACCACCAAGCGAGAAGAAATCATCGTGAAGACCGACACGCTCGCGGCCTAGGACCTGTCCCCAGATCGCTGCGACTTGCTCTTGGGTGGCAGTGCTCGGCGTGACGTACTCTCCCGCCTCGCCGCCAAACTCGGGCTTCGGCAGAGCTTTGCGATCGATCTTGCCGTTCGGAGTTAGCGGAAAGGTCCCGAGCGCCACGAACGCGGACGGGACCATGAACTCCGGCAGGCTCTGTTTCAGATGGGCTGCGAGTTCAGCTTCGTTGGCAATCTGTTTTGAAGCCGGTACGAAATATGCGACCAACTGCTTCACGCCGGGCTGATCTTCACGCGCCATCACCAGGCATTGGCGTACCGCCGAATGCTTCGCCAGCACCGATTCGATTTCGCCCAATTCAATTCTGAAGCCACGCAGCTTGACCTGATGATCAAGCCGGCCGAGATACTCGAGATCGCCATCGGGAAGCCAGCGGCAGAGGTCACCGGTGCGATATATGCGCGCGCCAGATTTGAATGGATTCGGGAGAAAACGCTCAGCCGTCATCTCTGGATGACCGTAATAGCCGCGCGCCAGGCCGTCTCCTGCCAGGTGAAGCTCTCCCGGAATTCCGATTGGTTGCAGGTTCTTATGTGCGTCGAGCACGTATGCCTGGCTGTTGGGCAGCGGCTTGCCGATGGTGACGTGCTGGTTCGGGCGGGTCAGCGTGTACGTGGAATAGGTCGTGTCCTCGGTCGGACCGTAGAGGTTGTAAACCTTTTCGGCCGAAGTCGAGTTGTAAATCTCGTTGACAAGGGAATCAGGCAGCGCTTCGCCAGCGAGATTGATCGTCTTGACCGACGCCGGAACAGCGTCCATCCGCACAAGTTCAGCGATTGCGGACGGCACCGTGTTGATCAGGGTGACTTCGTCTTTCGCCTCGGCGCTTGGAAGATAGAGCGCGTTCTGCACGACGATCACTTTTCCGCCGACGCTCAGCGGAACAAAGATTTCGAAGATCGAAAGGTCGAAGCAGACCGAGGTCGAAAGCAGAACTCCGGCAAGCTCGGCGGGTGTGAAGACAGTTTGCGCCCAATGAATAAACGTCGCGGCGCTGCGGTGCTCAAGAGCCACGCCTTTCGGACGTCCGGTTGAGCCGGAGGTGAAAAGCACGTAGCCAAGGTTTTCTGGCTTGACCGCGACACCCGGATTCGACGAAAGCTCTGTCGCGATCTTGTGCCAGTCCGCGTCAACGCAAATGCAATTCGGGACCGAGCCTGCGACTTGCGATAAAAGAGATTCCTGAGTCAGCACAACCGAAGCGTTTGCGTCTTCGAGAATCGCCGCGAGCCGCTCGCGAGGATAGTTGGGATCGAGTGGCACGTACGCCGACCCTGACTTGAGCACGCCCAGGATTGCCGGCAGGAGGTCGGAGTTTCGCTCGAGGAAAACTCCAACGAGCACATCCGGTCCGGCGCCTAACTTGATGAGGTGATGGGCAATCTGATTGGCGCGCTCATTCAAGGCGCAGTAAGTGGTGCGTTCCTCACCACAAACTACCGCTACCGCATCCGGAGTTCGCGCTGCGCTCTGCTCGACGAAGTTGTGCATGCAGAACCCGCTCGGGAACTTGACATGATTCGCGTTGAACTCCACCAGCAGCTTGTATTTTTCTGCCTCGCCGAGAAGCCCCAGCGCCGAGATTGCCTGGCCTGGATTCGCAACTATCGATTCGAGCAGATTTGAAAAATGTTCGAGTGCGCGGACAATCGTCTCTGCCTCAAACAGGTCGGTGCTGTACTCGACGCGAATCAGCAGGCCTTCCGGAACATCCATCGCGAACCATGACATGTCCAGGATCGAAGTGCCGGGATGCACCGCGGTGCGCTCAAGTGCGACGCCAGGCAGTTGCAGAGTCTGCATGGGCGCATTCTGGTGCGCGAAGAGAACTTGAAAAATCGGATTATGGCTCAGACTGCGCTCGGGCTGCAGTTCTTCGACCAGCTTCTCGAATGGAATGTCCTGGTACGCGTACGCTTCAAGGCAAGTTTCTTTTGTGCGGGCGAGCAGGTCACGAAAGCTGGGATCGCCCGACAAGTCGGCGCGCAGCGCCAGCGTGTTTACGAAGAAGCCGATCAGCGGTTCGAGTTCAGCGAAGTTCCGTCCGGCGATGGGCGTGCCGACGACCACGTCGCTCTGTCCCGAATAGCGCGACATCAACGCCTGGAAGGCCGCGAGGAGCGTCATGAAAAGCGTCACGCCCTGTTCCTGGCTCATGGCCGTGAGCTTGTCCACGACTTCTTTCGGGACAATGTGATGCTGCCATGCGCCGCGCATCGACATCTGCGCTGGACGCGGATGATCGGCAGGAAGCTCGAGGACCGCGGGCGCGCCCTGCAGCTTCTTCTTCCAGTATTCGATCTGCTCGTCTAGAACTTTGCCCTGCAGCGTCTGCCGCTGCCAGGCCGCGAAGTCTGCATACTGAATTGGCAACTCCGGTAACTGCGAAGCGCGATGTTCAGCGATCGAGCGGTAGTGTTCCGCCAATTCTTCGGCAGCGAGGCCGAGCGACCAGCGATCGCTGACGATATGGTGCATGGTCAGCAGAAGCACATGATCGTCCGGCGCAACGCGCAAGATTTGCGCGCGCATCACTGGTCCCGTATTCAGATCGAAGGGAAGCCCTGCTTCTTCGCGAGAGCGTGCATCGATTTCGAGTTCTCTTTGATCGGCTGACAACGAAGAGAGATCGACGACTGGGACCGGCAACACAAGTTCGCTCGCAATCGCCTGCACGGGTTCGCCATTGTGCAGGACAAAACTGGTCCGCAAAGCTTCATGGCGCGCCACCATCCGGTTGACCGCCTGCTGCAATGCGCCAACATCGAGCTTGCCGCGCAGGCGCATCTTCTGCGTCATGTTGTAGAGCGGGTTGCCGGGGTCGAGCTGATCCAGGAACCAGAGCCGCTGCTGGGCGAAGCTCAATGGAAAATTCGTGCGGGCCGCAACCTTTGGAATAGAGGTCGATGTCGACCCAGTGGATTTCTGTGCCACTTCGATCCGCTGTGAGAACTCTGCAACCGTGGGTGCTTCGAAGATTGCCCGCAGCGGAATTTCCAAGCCGAGCATCTGCCGCACTCGCGCGACCACTTGCGTTCCGAGCAGCGAATGTCCGCCGAGCGCGAAGAAATTGTCGTGAACGCCCACGCGATCCAGTTTGAGCACATGCGCCCACGCGCCGGCGATCGTCTGCTCCATTGTGGTTCGCGGAGCGACGAACTCTATGGCCTGCTTGCGCACGATCCGCTGCGCGGAATCGATGGCTCGGCGAATGGCGGCAACATTGCGAAGTTCGTTGGCGATGTATGCGAGGGCCCCCTGCGATCCGGTAAAGCGTGCGTCTGAAGTTCCTGCACTGGCATCGAAGGCCCAGACGTTGTTCAGGTACGCGGGAATCTGGGCGTCAGCGGGAAGCTGAAGAGTGAGGACCTCGGGTAGTCGCGATTCAATTGCACTCCGATGCGGTGAGTGAGCGGCAATGAATACAAACTCTTCAAGCGGCAGTTGAAGTTCCTGTGCCAACTCGCTAAGGCCATTCACAAATGAGATCACGGCCGTCTTGCGGGCGATGAAATGCTCGCTACGCAGCGGCATGGTGGGATCTCGATCGAGCAGGCGATCTACTTCGGCTTCGGACCTGCTGCTCAAAAGGCAAAGCAGGGTGCCGCGCTCCTCGAATTGCTTGAGCAGAAATTCCTGAAGCTGGCGGTTAGGAGATTCTTTCTCTCCCATCGCCGTGTCTGGCCACAAAGTTCCGTCGCCATCCACAACGATGACTTTCTTGGGCTCGCTATTGGCAGTGAACACCCGACGTGCGAGCATGGTGGCGAGCGCGGCAAAGAAGTCAGAAGTGTAGGGAACGTGTCCGACTCGATCAGCGTAGACATCGCTGTAATTGTCAACCGGATAGCGCGCCAGAACTTCGGCAGACGTGATCACGTGCATGCCCATCAGATTTGCAAGTGCTGAGCTGATCCGCTGTTCGACTTCCTGCAGGAAGCTTGACCACTGGGGCGAGCAATATTTTTCTTCCGCCGGGCACAGGCAGAAAAAGGTTTGCGTTGCCGGCTGATGCGCCCGGAGAGCGTTGATCAGGTCGCGCCCACCGTGCTCGATCTTTTCTCTGCGAGCAGAATCTGAGAGAGCGTCTTCGTGGCGCACCCAGTCTGTCAGGCGAACGAGCAAAATGTTGAATCCATCGCGGTTGCTCGAAACCAGGCTCGCGGGATCGAGCAACTGCTGGAAGACCTGGTTATACGGAGCAAAACGGAACTTTGCCCGAACTCCGAGTTCTTTCATCCAGAAGGCGAGTGGCTGCTCAACCAGCTCGGCGGTGAAGCTTGACGTGATCGCGACGGTGCAAGGCATTTCGCGGCGCCGCGCAGCTTGTGCCTGTTTTACGAGCGCGTCCGGGATGGTGAATTGTGAAACCGGACGCGATTGAGTTTCGGCGAGCTGAGTCAAAACGCCGGCGAACGCTTCGAGCAACGTGTTGATTGTCCGTGACGTAAAAAGATCAGTATTGAATTCGCAGTCGAGTTGCAAGCCCGTGGGCCGCTCGATCGCAATAAACCGCAGGTCGAGAAGCGCGAAGCCGCTTTCGAGTTCGATCAGTTCGCCGCTGAACTTTTCTCCGGAAAACTTGATCTCCGGAAAATTCTGCAGCAGCAGCCCGACGTTATAGACAGGGTTTGCGTCGGTGATTCTCGACGATGTTGCCGAAGTGACGATTTTCAGGAACGGACAATCCTGATGCGCGAACGCATCGCGTACTGATCGCTTTTCGGTTTCCAGGAGATCGCGCGTCGTTTCGCTTTCCGAAACCTGATTTCGGAACGGCAGAAAGTTTACGAAACAACCAACCAGTCGATCCGTGCCGGCACGACTGCGAGTGCTGGCGACTGTTCCGATCACAGTATCGCGCTCGCCGGCCCAGCGGTAAAGCAGGATGCGGAGACCACTCAGCAAAACCGAAAACAAGGTCGAGCCACTTGCTTGCGCAACTTCTTTGAGTCGCTCAAGCGAGGTGGAGGGCATCAACACTGAGCTTCTTGAACCGGAGTAACCAAGCTTTTCCGGCCGAGGCTTGTCGGTGGGAAGTGCAGCGTTTACGGGAGCGCCGGTGAGATACGAGCGCCAGAACGCGAGGTCCTTCTCCAGTCGCTCGCCCTGCATCTGCGTGCGTTCGGCTAAAGCGTAGTCGAAATACTGGAGCGAGAGCGGTTCGAATGACGCCGCCGTGCCTTTGAGAAGCGAATCATAAATAGCGGCGAGTTCTTCGAAAAAAATGCTGCCGCTGTTACCGTCGCTGACGACGTGATGAATGATGATGACCAGCAGGTGATCGTCATCTGCAAGCTTGATCAGCAGCGCGCGCAGCGGCAGGTCCTTCGAGAGGTCGATGACTTTGCGCCACTCGTCCTGCGCCAACTGCACTGCCTTCGGCTCGCGCTCCTTGTGAGGAAGCGAGGTCAGGTCCTGCACTACAACCTTTACGTCCGGATTCGAATCAGCGACCTGAATCGGCTCATCGAGCCCTGGCTGGATTCGCGAGCCCAAGACCTGATGACGGCGGCAAAGCTGATCCAGGGCGCGCTTGAGAATGTCGGCACGAAATTCGCCACGAACGCGGAATACGCGGGCGTTTGAGTGCAGGTGCCCCGAGGTGGCGGACTGTTGCAGGAGCCAGTACTGCAACTGGCCGAAGGAAAGCGGCGCGGTCTTTTGCGTTGCCGGTTGTGCGATCTGGGCCGAAGGCGCTGACGCACTCAGTTCAGTAACTACTTCAGCAAGGTGAGCGATGCTGGGGTCTTCAAAGAAGGCAATCAGCGGTACGTCAACTTTTAAGATCTCCTGAAGGCGAGAGATAACTTCCAGCGCCTTGAGCGAGTCGCCGCCAATGTCAAAGAAATGTTCGTTCGGCCCGATGCTTTCGCGCTGCAGCACCTCGGCCCAGACCTTCGCAACAGTTGCTTTGGATCTTTCGACCACAGTGCCACCGGATCCGTTCGAAGAAGTTGGCGAAGCCGGCTGAAGTTCTGCGACTACCTCACTCAAATGCGCGATCGTGGGATCTTCAAAGAACGCAATCAGCGGAAGCTCAACACCCAGCAGCGCATGCACTCGGGAGATGACTTCGAGAGCCTTTAGCGAGTCGCCGCCGAGATCGAAGAAATTCTCGCTCGCGCCGATATTGCCCCGCTGGAGTACTTCGGCCCACACCTGGGCAATGGCGTGGTGCAGTTGGCGGCTCGCGTTCTTTTGTTCTTCAGTCTTCACCGAACCGCCTGACTTGCTGCGGCAGCCGGTGTTGCGACTGCCCGCGCTGCCAACAGGGATTGATAGTCCATTTTGCCTCGCGCCGTGCGCGGCAGGGTTGCGACCGCCTGAACTTGAATCGCGTCTTTGGGAAGACTGAAGGTTTCACGCAGCATCGTTGTCACGGCGGGAACGTTCTCTTCGCCACTTTCGATCGCGACCATCAGCAGGTCATCCCGGCCAAAGCACGCAACTGGAAAAGCGAA
This sequence comes from Acidobacteriota bacterium, assembly GCA_046735175.1. GTDB lineage: Bacteria > Acidobacteriota > Terriglobia > Terriglobales > Acidobacteriaceae > Gp1-AA145. Next base: position 216 of record JBKPSP010000100.1, on the reverse strand, counting down.
GCGGCGCTGCACGATCTGCTCGACTTCATCCAGGTTGAAGCGTTTGCCGAATAGCTTCAGAAAGCGTTTGAGGCGGCCCGTAATGTAGAAAAAGCCGTCTTTGTCCCGGCGGGCTAGGTCGCCGGTTTTGAGTACGCCGCCGAGTTCGTCGCCTTTTGAGAGATCGGCAATGCACTCGGCATAGCCGAGCATCACATTCGGGCCGCGGTATACGAG
>JBKPSP010000099.1:0-18472 GCA_046735175.1 Acidobacteriota bacterium | reverse complement strand
CAGGTCGCTCCGCCTAACGTCCCCGGCACAACCAGGGTTTGCTTCAAACCATAGGGCGTGTACGTGCCGCGGCTCGTCAGGGAATGAAATAAATCCGCGCAGTAACGGTGCGATTCCGGGTTGACGTTGGTGACCTCGGCTTCAGTAAAGCCTTGCCGCACCAGCGGGGGCGGCTTCGTTGGGAACGGTTGTGTCGGCCACGCCGTCTCACCCGGCACGTCGCTTTGCGGGACTGCGCGTTCCTCGATCGGAAACAACGGCTTGCCAGTGACGCGGTCGAAGATGAATACGAATCCCATCTTCGTAACTTCGGCGACAGCAGGAATGGACTTGCCATTCTGCCGCACGGTAATCAGCGCCGGTTGTGCCGGTGGATCGTAGTCCCAAATGTCGTGGTGCACCATCTGGAAGTACCACACCAGCTTCCCGGTCGAGGCCTTCAGTACCACCAGCGAGTTCGCGAACAAATCCTGGCCCTTGCGGTCTCCGCCATAGAAGTCATAAGAAGGTGAGCCAATCGGCAGAAAAACTAAATCGCGCTTTACATCCACAGACATGGTGGACCAAACGTTGACGCCAGTCCTGCTCTTCCACGCTTCCTCGGTCCAAGTATCGTGCCCCAGATCGCCAGGTGCCGGAATGGTTTGGAAGGTCCAAACCAGTTCGCCGGTACGAACGTTGTATGCGCGTACCACCCCGCTTGGTCCGCGCGGGGGATACTCCGGAACCGCGGCTCCGGTGATCACCAAGTTCTTGCAAATCGCGGGCGCCGACGTTACAGCGTACTCCGCGTGCGCGAAATCATCTGCTACTCCCGCGCGGAGGTTCACGACGCCATCCTTGCCGAAGCCCTGACAAGGCTTGCCGTTCTTCGCACTCAGGCAGATCAGGCGTCCATCGAATGTCCCATAAAGAATGCGCTGGTCATCGCCGGCTTCGCTTTGCCAATAGGCAACGCCTCGGTGCTGAAAAAACTTCCGCTTGGCATTCCCCGCTTGTGGATCGAACTGCCAGATTTCTTTACCGTTTTCGGAATCAACTGCGATTACCCGGTTCGAAGAGGTTGTGAGAAAAAGCATTCCATCTACGACGATCGGAGTGGTTTCAAACGGAGCTACCTGATGGCGGTCGGTTTCGTTTTGCCGATCCACTTCGCCGGTGTGGTAAGTCCAGGCGCGCTTCAGCGTTCCGACGTTTTGACGATTGATTTGCCGCATCGGCGAGAATCGCGTGCCGCCGGGATCGCCTCCGTAAGATCGCCATTCCTGCGCCAATCCACTGCCGGAAGCCAGCAAAAGGATCAACAGCGCTAGTTTGCCGATGATCGTCGAGGAGTGCTCTGCCATGAGCTCAATTGGAATTCGGTGACAGGCGGGCAATCCGCTCATATCCTCAAAAAGATTTTTCTTCGATACATCCAAAACAGGATGGACCAGAAAACCAGCAGCACGGCGAAACCATGTAGCACCGGCTGAAAAGTAGGGCCAGCCACTCCAAAAATTCCGCCTAGGTGCCGGTCAAGAGCATCGCCGATGAAGTCCCTCATCGTCCAACTCATCACGTAGATCGCTATTGAATTCATGCCTACTACAACCAGCGGAAACGCCCATCCCCGCCAACCCTTCCAGTCGATCAGAGCGTAAAGACCAGCCAGTATCAGCACGACCCAACCGCCGCTGTAGAGGGTGTAAGAGGAAGTCCATACTCGCTTGACGATGGGGCAAATGCCGGCCCACTGCAGAATCAGCCCCAGCAGCAGCAAGGCTGCACCGGCGATTGCCATCCCTTGCAGCTTTTGGAGTTTGGATCGATTTGTCGTGAGCCATTCTCCTGTCAGCAGCCCGAGAATCATGGTTCCCAGCGTCGGAATGAAGCTCAAGGTCGACCAGCCGCCTTCGTTGAACACGAACGGGTGCTCACGGGGAAAGAGATTCAGAAACCAGACATCAAATGCCCACGAGAGGTTTGAGTTTTTGTTCCAGTGGGCCAGAAAGCCAATGTAGTTGTGCTCCCAGTTCGGCGGCACTCCAACACGCGCGTAGTCAAAATTTACGGGCGGAAGTGGATAGATTACAAATGCTGCCCAGAACAAGATCATGATCAGAGCAAACGTAATCACCTGCGTGCGGACTCGAGTAAAACCAAGCAGGAAGAGAAACACGTATCCCATTCCGATTTGCGTCAACGTGTCTTCGAAGGTGAAGTAAGTCTGGCGGGCATGAAGTGAACGGAGAAAAATTCCTAAAACGATCAATAAGAGAGCGCGCCAGGCGGCATGGCCAATCATCTGGGGAAAGGTCTGGCCTTTTCGCCAGCGGCTCGCAATAGAAAATGGGAGTGCCGCCCCGACCAGAAAGGAAAATGCCGGCTGGATGAGATCGTGCAGCGAGCACCCTTGCCACGGCACGTGTTCGGTGTTGAAACCGACAATTCTCCAGAAGAGGCTGTGCGGGAAAGCCTCCGCGACCTTGGGAAGCTGCATGACTTCGGCCAGCATCAGCACCATGACCAGGCCGCGAAATGCGTCCACTGAAACCAGGCGGACGCTCGCGTCCGATCTTGCTTCTGCCGCGGTCACGCTCTCCGGCGCCGGACTTTCGAGTTGTGCCAGTTCCGCCATGAGCTGTGATCGTCGTTAAGTCCTCGCGAAGTCGATACTCGCGCGTTTCTCCCAAAGGCCGCGCGTAAAATCTGGAAACTTTTGTGGCGCGCCATGCGCCGCGACTGAGGCTTCACTCAAAGGCGTCGGCGCGCTCCATGCAGCTGCGTCGTAAACATTGATGTCGGGAGTCAGGCCACGCTTCAGGCAATCCATCAGGCGGTAGTTCATGACATAATCCATGCCGCCGTGGCCGCCGGTCTTGCGCGCCATCTCACCGGTTTCTTTCCAAAGAGGATGCTCGTACTTCTCCCGGAAGGTATCGACGTTCTGCCACTCTTCCTCTTTTTGCCCGTCCATAAACACGCGTGGGGGATAGTCTGCAAACGCGCCCTTCGTGCCCTGGATCGAATTCAAGCGGCTGTAAGGCCGCGGACTGACAACGTTATGTTGCAGAAGGATGGTCCGTCCCTTGATCGTCTTGATGATGCTCGTGTTCATATCGCCACAAACATATTTTTCGCTGCGCTTGGGGTCTGTGTCGGGAAATTTGGCCTTCACATATTCGGTCAGCGACGCCTCAGGCGAACTGACCGAAACCAGGTAGTCGAAGCGATCACCGCGATGAATGTCGAAATAGTGGGCGACCGGACCTAATCCATGCGTGGGATATAAATTTCCGTTTCTCTGCATATGGGGAAACCGCCGCCACAGTCCCTCACTTTCATTCGCCGTCAGGATACTCCGGAGGTCGTGCAGATAGGCCGCCTCTGCGTGCGTTACCTGGCCGAAGACCCCATCCCGTACCATCGCCTGCACCATCATCTCGGTTGATCCGAAACAGCAGTTCTCGAGAATGAGGCAGTGCTGGCGTGTGCTTTCCGATGTCTCGACTACTTCCCAGCACTCATCGAGATTCGTGCATGCCGGGACCTCGACAGCTGCATGCTTGCCGTTTTTCATCGCGTTGACCGCCATCGGCACATGCCAATTCCAGGGCGTCGCGATGTAAACGATATCGAGATCGAGTTGGGTCAGGTTCTTGAAATCCCATTCGCCTTTGCTGAACCCAGTCGGCTGCGGCTGGCCCGCATCGGTGACGGCTTTCTGCGCGTGCTCCACTTTTTCCGGAACCAGGTCGCAGATGGCCTTCACGTCAACGTTCTCAACTGCGAGCAGGTCGCGTAGGAGACTGCTGCCTCGTCCGCCAACGCCGATGATCCCGAGTCGAACACGTTCTCTTGCGGCGAATGGAACGTCCATCATGGTCGCGCCGGAATGTTCTTTTTCTTTGTCTCCCTTGGTCTTTGCCCCGGCCTCGGCACTTAAGAGTTCGTTCGCAACTAGCGCGCCCGCACTGCCAGCCACACTCTGCTTCAAAAAGTTGCGGCGGGAGATGTTATTCGTTGGTTTCTCACTTGGCATGTGTATTCTCCACTCGATTGTTGACTATTCGCTCGGGCAGATTCGCAAGTCCGATAGCCAGCCTAGCGTACCACTCATCCTTTTCCTTTGAGAGGCGGAAGCCAAACTTTTCCAGCTACGCGCTGCTTCTGTTAGCTTAAGCGATGCAAGTTCGTGAAGCAGCGTCGGAGTAGCGAAGAGTCAGACTACAGACGCGATTGACCTCCGTTCAAGAGAGGACGCGATGCCAAGAGTTCCAGGCGAAGGCGAGCATCAACCCGCCCTGGCAGCACGCATCACGAGGATCGCGGGAGTGCTGCTAGCTGTTTGCTCCCTGGTCGTCCCTGCAAGGCTCCACACAGAATCGTCCCTGCCGATCTATCTCGACCCGCAACAACCCATCGACCGCCGTGTCGAAGATTTGATGGGCCGCATGACTTTGAAAGAAAAAGTCGGCCAGCTCAATCTTCCGTGTGTCTATGTGGACCAACTCGGCAAGACGATCCCGGAAAAGCTCCAGGCGTGTCGGCGATTCGCGGCGGGCACGTACACGGATGAAATCGGTCCAGGCGCCGGTTTCTTCACGCTCGCGGACACGATTCTTCACCAAGGCACTGAGCAACAGGTCGCGTACTTCAATGAACTGCAGAAGGTCGCTATCACTCAAACACGGCTTAAAATCCCGCTTCTTCAGGATGAGGAAGGGACGCACGGCGGCATGTTTTCCGGCGCGACGGTCTTTCCAGAAGGACTTGCTCTTGGAAGCAGCTTCGATATGCCGTTGGTCGAGTCTGTTTACGCCGCCGCCGCCCGCGAATCTCGCGCGGTCGGGATCCACGTTCTTTCAACCCTTGTCCTCGAACTCGATCGTGATCCGCGGATGGGGCGCAACGAAGAGGGATACACGGAAGACCCGTATCTCGGAACGCGAATCGCTGAATCGATAGTTGGGGGAGTTCAAGGCACAGACATCAGTGCTCGGGACAAAGCTGTTGCTCTGATGACGGATTTCCCCACGCAAAGTGAGCCGTTCGGCGGACTCGAACGCGGCGCGATCAGTTTGTCTGAGAGGCTGATTCGTGAAGAGGTGCTGCCGCCCTGGAGAGCGGCGATCACGAAAAAGGGCGCACTCGGCGTGATGGCCGGGTATCCGGAAGTCGAAGGCATGCCTGCCCACGGTTCTGTCAAGTGGATGAATGACGTTCTGCGGCAGGAGCTGGGGTTCAAGGGAATCGTGGTGAGCGAAGGCGACGGGTTCGACACGCTCATTTACGAAGGCATTGTTCCCACGCAAAAAGAGGCGGGGGTGCTTGCATTGAAGGCAGGTGTGGATCTGAACATCACATACGAGCCGGCTTACATGGGACCGCTGATCGAGAACGTCAATGAAGAACGCGTCCCGATGCAATTGATTGATCGAGCCGTTCGCCGGGTGCTGGAGCTGAAATTTCGGCTCGGCCTTTTCGAGCATCCTTACGTTGACCTCGAGCATGCCAGGCAGGTGATGCACTCCAGCGAGCACCAGCAACTGGCACTGGATGCCGCACGAGAAGGCATTGTGCTGCTGAAGAATGAAGGCAATGTGCTGCCGCTGAGAAAAAACGTCAAATCAATCGCGGTCATCGGACCGACCGCAAACGATGCGCTCAATCTTCTTGGCGACTATTCACCGCAAGTTGTTCTCCAGCACGTGGGCACGATCCTCGCCGGAATCAAAGCGAAGGTCTCACCTGAGACGCGTGTTGTTTATGCAAAAGGGTGCGCAGTCAATGACCAAGATCGAAGTGGCTTCGACAAAGCGGTGCAAGCAGCGAAAAGCGCCGACGTGGCCGTGCTGGTTTTGGGCGAGCAATCCAGAAGAGAAGGAGAAGAGTCAAAGAACTCGCCTGCGCTGACCGACGGCGAAGGCTACGACGTGGCGAGCCTGGACCTGACCGGAGTGCAGGAAGAACTGGTCCGCGCCATTCAAGCTACTGACAAGCCAGTGGTATTAGTGCTCGTAAACGGCAGGCCCTTGTCCGTCCGCTGGGAAGCGGAACACATTCCCGCAATCGTCGAAGCTTGGCAACCGGGCGAACGCGGCGGGGAGGCGATCGCTGATGTGCTCTTCGGCGATTACAACCCAAGTGGCCGCCTGGCGATCACGGTCCCACGCAGCGTGGGGCAACTGCCCGCGTACTACAATTATCGGCTCTCGAAATCCTACTGGATCAATGGCGGCTGGACGCATACACCGGGCTACGTCGATATGCCGGCATCGCCGCTCTATCCTTTTGGTTATGGATTGAGCTATACGGAATTTCAGTACAGCAATGCTCGAGTCGATCCACCAGAAATGGCGAGCAAGGGAACCGCACGCGTAAGCGTCGATGTGAAGAATACCGGCAAGCGCGCCGGGACGGAAACTGCGCAGTTGTACATTCGTGAGCGCTTTACGCCGGTAGCCACGCCTGCGAAGCAGTTGCGTGGGTTCGCTCGGGTGGCGCTGGCTCCCGGTGAGCAAAAGTCGGTAAGCTTCACGCTTTCACCGGAAGATTTGCAATTGCTGGATCAAGACATGCATTGGCGTGTTGTACCAGGAATTTTCGACCTGATGGTTGGCAGGTCTTCCGCGGACATTGCAGCGAAGGCAACGCTGCAGGTGAAGAATTAAGATTTCGAGACGGCGGTGAAACGTGATCACTAAAGATCAGAAGAAGTCCGGCGCAAACGGCCCTGCGGTTGACGAAGGAAAATTAGCAATCCATGGGGGCACGCCTGTACGCACGCAGCCACTGCCTTTGGAGTTTCCCGGCGTACATCACATGGATGACGAGGAGATCGCCGCTGCCGTTGGCGTGCTTCGCGACCGCTCGCCGTTTCGCTACTACGGCGTGAAGTTGCGCAATGAAGTCGAGTTGTTCGAGAAAGAATTTGCCGCGCACCTGGGAGTACCTCACGCAGTGGCGGTCAGCAGCGGCACTGGAGCGCTTCACACAGCATTGTCGGCGTTGGGCGCAGGACCGGGGCAGGAGATCATTGTCCCCGCTTACATGTGGGTCGCCGTCGCCGCTGCGGTCGTGAATCATGGCGCGATTCCGGTTGTTGCGGATATCGATGACACATTTGGCATCGACCCCGAAAAGTTGTCTGATCGCTTCAGCCCTCGAACGCGCGGCATCATTGCTGTGCATATGAGCGGCGCTCCCATCGATATTGTTTTGATTGCTCAGATCGCTCGCCAGCGGGGCCTGTTTCTTCTCGAAGATTGCGCGCAGGCGAACGGCGCCAGCATTCAGGGACAGAAGGCCGGCACCTTTGGCGACATGGCCATCTTCAGCTTCCAGATGAACAAGAATATGACCGCGGGCGAAGGCGGATGTGTAGCTACCCGTGACTTGCGGCTGTATCGGCGCGCCGTGGCATGTCACGACCTTGGGTATGCTCGCGATGAGGACGGGCGCTTGATCTTCGACGATCCGGATTTGTGCCTTTGGGGGCGCGGTTACCGCCTCGACGAATTGCGGGGCGCGGTTCTGCGCGTGCAGTTGAAAAAGTTGCCGGTGATTATTGAGCGGATGCGAAAAAGTAAGTACCGGATACGCCAGGCGATCGAGAAGCTCCCACGGGTCAAGTTGAGGCGAATTGTCGATCCCGCTGGCGACACGGGAGCGTTTCTGATCACAACCTATGAAAGCGCCGAGGTTGCCAAGAACGTGAACGAGGCGCTACGTGCGGAAGGGATCGTCACTTATCCACAGGGCATTTCGAACGTAAGAATGGCCGCCGACTGGGGCCTCCATCTGTACTACAACATCGTCAGCCTGGTTCAGAAGCGCAGCGTGGACAAGGGAGGATTTCCCTGGGCGCTAAACGAGAACCAAAGCTCGCAGGTGCATTACGAAAAAGGCACATGCGCTGCGGCGGACGACCTTTTCGAACGCAGCATAATCATGTCCATTCCGTCGTGCCTCACTTCTCAGGATGAAGAAGACATCATCCATGCATTTAACAAAGTTGTGCCGCAATTTGTGAAAAGCGAAATTTGATTTTGATAGAGGGAAGACGCTAACCAAAGAGACTATACTTCTGTCCAAGCATATTAGGGGTTAGATCTAGAACCACGGAGATGGGCATGCCAGACGAATCGAAGGATCTGGTCGAACAACAATCCGGCGTCTCGCGCCGTGATTTCCTGAAAATTTCTGGCGCTTCAGCGGCTACGGTCCCGTTGATTGGGACAAAAGTCGTGCAAGCGGCGGGCGTTCCGGTCAAAGTTCACGGACCCGGCAAAACGCCAGTCACGCTCACGATCAACGGGCAGAAGCACACCTTGCAGTTAGAGCCGCGTGTCACGCTTCTCGATGCCATGCGGGACCGCCTGGCGATTACGGGTGCCAAACGTGTGTGTGATCGGGCCGAGTGCGGCGCCTGCACCGTACTGGTTGACGGCAAACTGGTGTACTCATGCACCCTGCTTGCAATCGAAGTTCAGGGCAAGGCGATCACCACCGTCGAGTCGATTTCCAACGGAGATGCTCTCCATCCCATCCAGCAAGCCTTCGTGGACAATGACGCTTCCCAATGCGGTTTCTGTACGCCCGGCTTCGTTGTTGCGACGAAAGCGCTTCTCGATAAGCATCCCAATCCAACTCCCGAACAAGTCCGTCGCGGCCTGAGCGGCAATCTCTGTCGCTGCGGTACCTATCACGGTATTCGCCACGCTATCGCGCAAGTCGCGCAGAAGGGAGCCTAAGCCATGCCTGATTTTGCCTGGCCCGGAGCAGATGATCGAAGCCTGATTGGCAAACGCATTTCGCGGCTGGATTCGCCCGACAAAGTCTCCGGCCGTGCAAAGTACAACTACGACTACCATTCCGCCTCCGGGCAGATGCTGTTCGGCAAGGTCCTGCGTTCGCCGTATGCGAAAGCGAAGATCCTGAGCGTCGATACCTCAGCCGCTGAGAAGATACCAGGCGTTGAGGCCGTCGAAGTGGTTCAAAAAATCGGTGGCACCGTGCAGTGGGCGGGCGATGAAGTTGCCGCGGTTGCGGCCATCGACGAAGGCATCGCGGAAGAGGCCATCCGCGCGATCAATGTTAAGTATCAGCAACTGCCGTATCTCGTAAGTGATGCCGAACCTCCCGCCGGATCGGCTGAGGCGCCTGGCCCCATGAGCGAGGATGACGTCTGGGATGCCATTGACAATCAGGTGCCGGAAAGGCAAGTCCTCGATTTCTTGAACGAGCATGGCGTCAGTTTTCATCCCGGAGAGGACCTGCTCAAGGAATTCAAAGGAGATGGTGCTTCGGATGCCATCCTCGAGGGCCTCAGAAAGGCCCAATACCACGAGCCGACTGGCTCAGGCACCCGCTCCCCGTACCAGAAGGCTGCTGCTAGCACCCAAGGAGATCCGGACAAAGCATTCGCAGAAGCCGGCGTGGTTTCAGAAGGACTCTATGGCACATCGGTCATTACGCACTGCTGCCTGGAGTCGCACGGCTCTACCGCCGAATGGCCGGACAAAGACCATCTCTTCGTGCATATTTCCACGCAAAATGTGTCAGGTGTTCCCTCTCAAATGGCAGAGCCGCTGGGCGTGCCGGCAGCCAATATTCGAGTCCATCAGGACCACATTGGTGGCGGCTTTGGCAGCAAATTTTCCGCGGACCGCTGGGACATCACTGCGGCCAAACTCTCAAAGAAGGCTGGAGGGCGGCCGGTTCGCATCATGCTGGAGCGCGATTCAGAACTGAAGGTCGCTGGAGCACGACCGTCCGCGTATGCGCGAGTAAAGATCGCCGCCAGCAAAGACGGCGCGATTACCGGCTGGCAATCACAATCCTGGGGCACTGGCGGCCCTGGTGGCGGAGGATCGCCGCCCATCCCATACGTTTTTTCAATTCCAAATCAGCGCAAAGAACATACAGCGATCCGCAACAACATCGGCCCGGCACGGGCATGGCGCGCGCCGAACCATCCGCAGGCCGCGGTGATCACGATGGGCGCGCTGGACGATCTCGCGGCCAAACTCAATATGGATCCCGTGGATCTCTGGTTGAAGAACCTTTCGATGACTGGGGCTCGCCAAAAAACATATGAAGAAGAATTTGGCGTTGCCTCCGACCTGATGGGCTGGAAAGAGAAGTGGCGCCCACGTGGCCAGAACGTTTCCGGCAATATCGCCCGCGGCCTGGGCTTGTCGTTACACACGTGGGGCGGACGCGGGCACGCGAGCCAGTGTGATCTAACCATCCATCCCGATAGCTCAGTGGATATAAAAATCGGAACGCAGGATATTGGCACCGGAACGCGGACGACGATTGCCATCGTTGCTGCTGAGACGCTCGGCCTTCCCATCGAAGCGATCAAGCTCTACATCGGAGACACGCAGTATCCGCCTTCGGGCGCGTCGGGAGGTTCCACGACTCCGGGCGGAGTCAGTTCGTCTACCCGGCGTGCGGCGGTACAAGCCCGAGAGGAACTCTTCGGCAGGGTTGCTCCTGCATTGAATGCCACCCCAGAGCAACTTGAATGTAAGGACAAAACCGTAAGAGTGAAAGGTGACTCCGGTCGGTCCCTTAGCTGGAAAGAAGCCTGCTCAAAAATTGGAGCGGTGCCTATTACCGCTCGCGGCAAGAATCCCGATAAAGAACATCCACCCGATCTCACCAACAGCGGCGTCGGTGGAGTGCAGATGGCCGATGTCGAAGTGGACATGGAGACCGGCATTATCAAAGTCAAGAAGATGGTCGCGGTGCAGGATTGCGGCCTGATCATCGATGTGAAAACCGCCGAGAGCAGTTGCTATGGCGCCCTGATCATGGGGATCAGCTATGCATTGTTCGAAGAAAAGGTGATGGACCAGGCTACCGGAGGCATGCTCAACGCCAACATGGAGTTCTATCGCCTCGCCGGTTACAACGATATTCCTGAACTGGTCGTGCACATGATGACCGGCAAAGGTTATGACGAGCGCGGCGTGATCGGGTTGGGCGAACCTCCGGTGATTTCGCCGGGTGCGGCGATTGCAAACGCAGTGGCCAACGCCATTGGAGTGCGGGTTTCCTTCCTGCCGCTTACCCCGGACCGCGTGCTTGCCGCACTCGGCCAGAAAGCAGGTGCGTAATGAGGGCCTTTGAATACGCGAGTCCGGCCAGCACCAAGCAAGCGTTGAGCCTCCTTGGCACATCTTCCGGCGGCGCCGCAGTGTTGGCCGGTGGGACCGATCTGCTTTCTCTGATGAAGGACGATGTTGTTCATCCTAAGCGGCTGGTCAATATCAAAGAGATCAAAGAGCTTCATGGAGTTAGCGCCAGTTCACAAGGCCTTCGCATCGGCGCGCTGACCACATTGGCCGATCTGGCCGAGAACGTAAATGTTGTGAAGGATTACCCTGCGCTTGCTGATGCGCTGAACGAAGCCGCCAGCCCCCAGATTCGCAATATGGCAACGCTGGGCGGGAACTTGTGCCAGCGCCCGCGCTGCTGGTACTTCCGGAATGGTTTGGGCCTGCTGCCGAAAGATCAATCCGGTAAAGAGCTGGTTGCAACCGGCGAAAACCGCTACCATGCGATTCTCGAAAACGATGGCCCGGCAAAGTTTGTCAGCCCATCCAGCATCGCTCCGGCGCTGATTGCTTACGGTGCAAAGATCACTTTGGTCGGGTCGGGCGGCAAACGGGAAGTACCGCTGGAGAAATTTTTCGTCGTCCCGAAAACCGAAGATGAGCGGGAGCATGACTTGAAGCAGGACGAGATCGTAACCGAGATTGTGTTGCCTCCCGCGAACGGGGTGAAATCGGCTCATTATGAAGTCCGCCAGAAAGATGCGTTTGACTGGCCCTTGGCAACCGCTGCCGTCGTGCTTCAGATGAGCGGCTCGAACGTTCAGTCCGCACGCGTGGTGATGGGTTACGTTGCTCCGATTCCGTGGGTGCCGGAGGAGGCCGCGCAGGCCCTAGTCGGTAAAAGCATTTCCGAGGAGAGCGCGAAAGCGGCGGCAGATGCGGCGGTGCAGGGAGCGAAGCCCCTGAGTCAGAACGCCTACAAAGTCCAACTTGCGCGCGTGGCAGTCAAGCGCGCCATTCTAAAGGCGGGAGGTGCAGCATGAACCGCGCCATCAGCGAAGCTGAACGTTTCAACGTGAAGCATCCGAATCTGTGTCCGTCGCTGCGCTGGAAAGGTCAGTTCATCTCGGCTGAACCGGACCCGACCGTGCAGCCCTCGAACGATGGCTTGTTCTGGTGCATTCACACGCAGAACTGCATCGGTCCTGACGGCGAGTTGGCCGAACCCGGCAACTGCAGTTCGCATGGACGCACATGCCATGGAACTGGAGTGTGTGAATAGCGCTATTGAGCGGCAGTGCCTTTAACGATTAGCGCAAACGGCAGGTCCTTCCCTGAATCGAGCTTGAGGACGCTCGAGAAAACCCAGTGGTCCTCCGCATCCTTCGTGAGTGATGTGGCCGATCCCGACGCTTGCGCAAGACTCATTGGCCCGGGATGGTTGCTTTTGGTAGCCTTTCGGCTCATCTGCACAAGCTCATCAAACTTAAGGACAGCATTTGGATCGGTGTCGAGCCCTGCCGGCAAGAGCAAAAGAAAGTCCCTATCGGGAGCTACTCCCAGATGGTTCCCATCATCCGGCATCAGTTCGTAACGCAAGGTATAAGCGCCCGCCGCGATCGGTTGACCGCGGAAATCCGTCGCGGCTTGGGGAAATGAGATCACTCCGACCAGACTCGATTCCGATAGCTCGGGATACAGCAATCCCTCGGTTTTCTTTGCGTGTGCCGGAACGCTCTTGCGGAGCCAGATATCGCAAATAGCGCCGCCGTCGGCGAGTTTCAAGCGGTTGCCGTGCGCCTCCAGGATTTGAGAAACGGCGGCCGCCAAAGAATCCGGCGGCGGCCCAACACTTTCAACGCTGCCCGTCTGCGCAACGCAGGCAAGAGAGAACGTTACCACCAGGGCGATTACGGGAGCTTTGCGCATAGGTTGTCGTTAAAGGGCGAAGGTTCCCACGAATGCGCTGCGTTTACCGTGTAGTTCCCAGTCTGTGTCCAGGCCAGGGCCGCGATAGGAATCCGTTATGGCTACGGCTGGCATGGCGTGCCTGGTTTCGGTCAGCGGTGGGTAAAACGTAACTTCGTTTCCGCAGAGATGGTCGCCTTCGTTGAGTGGACGGGTGCGCACTGTGGCGAAGCGTCCGGCGCGAAGCATTGCTACGCCGTGCTGCTCGTGGTTCACGGCGAATTCCGTGGGAGCAGAGATTTCCTGCTCGATATTTTGCAGCAACTTCCCGGCCATGTGTTGCGCAAAGGCACGCAACGCGGCGCGTTGGCTATCGTTCGCCTGTTCGTCAACAATGAGCACGGCTTGGGCCGGATAGGGATCCGCATAAGGATCGCCCAGGGTTGCATGCGCGCGCACGGCAGCAGCCACGGTGAGGCCGTCGAGCGAAACGCCGTTCCAGGTGCCGCTCTCGACATGCCAGGCAAGAATGGCTTCATTGCCGACCAGGTTCATCTCGCCATTCGCGAAACATGATCCCGTGTAGATATCCGCGCTGCGCGTTTCCAGGTAGTCGCCACGAATCTGCTCGGCCAAGACCAAAGGAGAGAGAACCAGGACAACGAGCAGAAAGGACAGTTTTCTCATCGCACACCTCGTGTACATATTTTCTCTCATTTTGAGGCATTTGGTGAAATGTGAAAGGGAACTCTCCCTTGGGATGCCTTGTCACTGCGTCGTGATACAAAGATAGTCCGATGAAAATGACAAATTACGATCTGGTGAAATTTATGACCTTGCGCACCTGCTGTTTTGTTCTGGTCATGAGCCAGGCTCTTTTCAGCCAGGCTGAACAAAACCCTGATTCGAAGCCTTCGGGTAATCCCTCGGTGCTCCTGGGCTACAGCAAAGAAACATCGCAATCAGAAAAGAACTGGGAACAGAAGTTTCGCGACCAGGTCGAGAGCAAGAATGTCCGCGAGAACATGCGGCGGTTGAGCGCCAGACCTCACCACGTGGGATCACCCTACGATAAAGACAACGCGGAATGGATCCTGGCGCAGTTCAAGAGTGCGGGGTTCGACGCTAAGATCGAGACGTTCAATGTGTTGTTCCCGACGCCGAAGGAACGTGTTCTGGAGTTGGTGGAGCCGAAGAAGTTCAAAGCAAAGTTGCAGGAACCGGTTCTGGCCGTTGATCCGACATCGAATCAGACCAGTGAGCAGCTTCCCACCTATAACGCCTATTCAGCCGACGGAGACGTAACAGCTCCGCTGGTTTATGTGAATTACGGCAATCGCGAAGACTACGAACAACTCGATCGGTTGGGAATTTCGGTCAAAGGTGCCATCGTGATTGCGCGCTACGGAGAGGGCTGGCGCGGAATCAAGCCTAAAGTTGCGGGTGAGCACGGAGCCATCGGGTGCATTATCTACTCGGATCCGCGGAACGGCGGATTCTACAACGGCGATGATTATCCTTCGGGAGGATGGCGGCCGCGAGACAGCGTGCAACGCGGAAGTGTGATGGACACCGACCACCCTGGCGATCCGCTTACGCCTGGAGTGGGGGCAACTGAGCAGGAGCATCGCCTGGACATCAAAGACGCGAAAACGATAACCAAAATTCCAGTACTTCCGATCTCTTATTCGGACGCGCTTCCCCTTCTTTCCGAGTTGAGAGGCCCGGTTGCTCCCGAGGGCTGGCGCGGAGGTTTGCCCATTACGTATCACATAGGCCCCGGGCCCGCGAAGGTACACCTGAAAGTTACCTCGAACTGGGACATCAAGCCTGTCTACGACGTGATCGCAACCTTGCGAGGCAGTGATGACGCAGATCAGTGGGTGATTCGGGGAAACCATCATGACGCCTGGGTAAATGGCGCTGAAGATCCGATCTCAGGTCAGGCCGCGATGCTTGAGGAAGCGCGAGGCTTGGGCGAGATGCATCGTCGAGGCTGGAATCCTAAACGCACCATCATCTACTGCGCATGGGATGGCGAGGAACCTGGGTTGCTGGGCTCGGTGGAGTGGGTGGAAACCCATGTGGCTGAGCTGCAGAAGCACGCGATCGCGTATCTCAACTCAGACAGCAACGATCGCGGCTATCTATTTCCTGATGGCACCCAGGACCTGCAAACATTCATCAGTGAAGTGGCCCGCGATGTTCAGGATCCTGAAACTCACATGTCCGTATTCCAGCGCTCGCATCTCGTCAGCATTTCGAAAGCGAAGGATGCGCAAGAGCGTGCGGACTTGCGCAAACGGAATGATTTACTGGTGAAGGCGCTGGGAGACGGGTCTGACTACACGGCTTTTCAAGACTTCGCCGGCATTTCCACTCTTAATCTCGAGTTCGGCGGCGAGGATGACGGCGATCAATATCACTCGATCTACGACGATTTTTACTGGTACAGCAAGTTTGTTGATACGGATTTCGCCTACGGAAAGGCGCTTGCACAGACCGCCGGCAGCGCCATGATGCGGCTGGCGGATGCCGACCTGGTTCCCGTTGACTATGCTCCGCAAGCGGAAGCCATCGGCAAATACGAAGCTGAACTCGAAAAGCTGCTGAAGGACAAGCAGGACGAATTCACGGAACGCAACCTCGAACTGAAGGAAGGAGTGTTCACAGCTACAGCCGACCCGCACCAACCCTCCGTGGCTCCGCCTGCAGAAACGGTCCCGCCGTATATGAACTTCGCACCGATGAAGAATGCGATTGAACAATTGAAGAAAAGTTCTGAGCACTACTCGAAGGCGCTTGCTGCATGGCAGGCGAAGGGATCTCCAGCGCTGTCCTCGGATGTGCTGACTAAATTGAATTCCGAACTTCTCGGGATTTCGCGGCTGTTCCTCAACACCAAGGGCTTGCCGGAACGCCCGTGGTTCAAGAACCAGATTTATGCGCCGGGTGCATATACCGGTTACGGGGCGAAGCCGATTGCCGCGGTCCGCGAGTACATGGACGAAAAGAAATGGAAAGAGGCTGAGGGGCAAGTTCCACAAGTAGCTCAGGTAATCGACACCGTAGCGGCAGGAATTGATAAGGCTGCCACAGACCTTGAGGCCTCTACGCAACAGCCATAGGTTCAGAGAATTTCAAAGGTTGCTACCAAGGGCAGATGATCAGAGGCGAGCAAGGATGTACGGGTACGGTAAACGCGAAAATCGGTCAGCCGAAGGTGCTCGTCGTAGTAGAAATGATCGAGGTGGAGCACGGGAAAAACTCCCGGGTAGGTTCGTGGATATCGCAGCAGCTTGCGAGGTTCAGCCGCCTCGAACGCTTTACTCATCAAGCGAGACGCAAGTCCGCGCGTCCATTCGTTGAAATCGCCGACTACGATCTTTGGTCCGGAGTACTCGCCTCGGCTCAGGACCTCATCGCCCAACAACATTCGCGCCTGGTGCCGGCGCTCGACAAAGCTGGTTCCTAGATGAACATTAAACAAATGGAGAACGGCACCGCCGGGCAGAACCGCGTCCGAGCGTAAGCATCCGCGGCGTTCACGATGACGCCAGGTGATGTCGTAGTTTTCGCAGCTTTTTAGAGGAAAGCGGCTCAGAGTCAGGTTCCCGTAGCGGCCGCCATGTAGGGTTCGATTTTCCCCGAAGCAGATTTCGTAGCCCGGTAACTTCGAGTGAATGCGGCCTACCTGATCGAACTCCGGCCGGCCAATTCGGACATCAAGAATCTCCTGCACAGCCACGATGTCTGCGTCCAGCTTCGAAATCACGCCGGCGATGCGGTCTGGCCTGGTGCGGCGGTCGAGTCCGCGGCATTTGTGCACGTTGTAAGTGGCGATGCGCACCACGCGCTTCATTGCTGGCGCTCGAAGATCCACCCCACATCTTCCAATGCGCGTTCCATCAGGCTTCGTTTCTTCCAATCGTCCAGCGTGATGTGCTTCGAGTGGGCAACATCGTCTTCGAACGCCTGCGTGAGATGGGCGGCAACTTCCGGGTTGAGTACGGCTACATTGACCTCATCGTTGATGCCGAAGGAGCGATTGTCGAGATTGGTTGAACCTACAATGCTCCACACGCCGTCAATGATTGCGATCTTGGCGTGGATCATGGTCGGTTCATACTCGTAGATCTCCGCTCCGGCGTTCAGCAGCTCTCCGTAGGCTCCGCGGCCGGAGCTGCGAGTCAATGTATGGTCTGCATGCTTGCCGGGAACGACGATTCTCACGCTCACTCCGCGCTGGCGTGCGCGCTGAAGTTCGCCGCGGAAACTTCGGTCGGGCAAAAAATACGGCGTGGTTATCAGAATTGATTTGCGCGCCGCAGCCATCATGGTTTGGAAAAGCACCCGGGCGCGCGTCGATCCTCCCGCAGACGGAGTACTGGTGACCACGAGTGCAATTGCGTGTCCCGCATCGTTCGGAAGAGGCGGGAAATAATCTGGCCCATCGAGGATTTCTCCTGAGGCTTCCAGCCAGTTTTCTATGAACGTGCCCTGAATTCCGCGTACGGCGTCGCCGCGAATTCTCACCATCGTGTCGCGCCAGCGCGGTTCGTCGCCGTCAGCGTATCGCCACCAATCGGCATAGCCCGCGCCGCCAACAAACGCGGTTGATCCGTCAATGACCGTGATTTCACGATGGGTGCGATTGTTGCTGATGAACCAGTTGTGCAGGCGCAAACGGTGATACCAGCGAACTCTGCCGCCCGCATCCTTCAAAGCCTTGAAAGAGTTTTTGCGGGTTGAGAGGCTGCCGAGAGAGTCAATGACAAGGTTGACACGAATTCCCGCTCTTGCCCGTTCTGTTAGCAACTTAACGAGATCATCGGTTACGTGGCCTTTGTGAAAGATGTACGCCTCAATATTGACGCTGTGCTGCGCGTGCAGGATGGCATCGAGTTCGGCGGCGTAAAAATTCTCTCCGTTCTCCAGAACCTCAATGCTGTTGTTTCGCGTGATCTTGGAGTTGACCATTGCTTCCAGTTCATCCAGGAACTGCGGCGTATCAATTGCGAATTGTGGCGACGTCGCGAGCGAGTATTTCAGGCCGGGAGCGAAGAGCCCGGCGAGGATCAACGTCCCGAGAGCAAGAATCGCTACTAACGAAAGGATCCGCAGGAAGCGGGAATGGTCGAACTCCTGCTGGACCAAATCCTTATGGTTTGCCTTGCGCCGCGCTGGCGACGTCCGGGTCTGTGTCGGCAAAGCTGCTGGCCTCGTTTCCCGGAACTCTGATGCACTCTGGTTTGCTCAGGATGGGTGGAATGAACATAGGTCGCTAGAAAGCCGACGTGCCCACAACTTCAGAAAGGGAGTAAGCCGCGTATCTGGCCTGTTCCTCGGTCATTTCGGGGAACAACGGCATGCTCAGCACCCGCCGGCAGGCGCGTTCCGTATGGGGCAGAGATCCTTCCTTATAGTTGAGGTGCGCCATGGCTTCCTGCAGGTGCACCGGCACTGGATAGTGCACCGCGGTTTGCACACCCCGTTCTTCAAGCGCGCCGCGG
>JBKPSP010000098.1:0-46603 GCA_046735175.1 Acidobacteriota bacterium | reverse complement strand
GTGATGTTTCGACGTCAGTACGACGTACTTCGCCCCCGAGTGCTCGAACACCCCAGCCCAGTGGTCGGGATCAAACAACTCCACCTTAAACTGCGGGGCAAAGTCTTGGTATGGAAAATCCGCACCATACACCTTCTGATGAAATGCCCAGGTTCCTCTTTGTAGTTCGTCGGCTTTGGGGTTGCTTTTGCCATTCGTCATCGCATTCCAGTACCACTCGGCGTAAGCCAGCTTGCCGGGAATTACCGGAGCATAAGCGGGCACCGAATACGTTCCCCAGTGAATGAAGATTCCGAACTTTGCGTCACTGAACCAAGCGGGTATGGGGCGCTTATCGACGGAGTCCCAGGTCGGTTCGTAGGTTTGCGCGCCAAGGGGTGTAAGCAACGAAACAGCAACCAGCAAGAAACTTATCTTGCGTCTCATGAGGTCTCCAGTCGCCAGCTTCCCGAGCAGTGAAATCGGTTCCGGCTGGAATCAGATAGTGATCTTATCGCTCGCAGAGCTGTCGGTGCAGAATTTCAAGGGCACCTCTTCGATTGAAAGTATGCACGATTAGCGATAAATCCATCACCCAGGTCGCTCTTGATTTTTCCAGATACCTGAACTGCTGACCGAGTGATGGCTTTTTTTGCCAGTGGCAAGTGCGAACAGATAGTTCCGCACTTCAGCACCATTCGAAAATATGGGATTTAATCCTGGAGGGACTCGTCGCAAAGAACTCGTAATCGTCAGGTCAGATGACCCCACTTTCGAAACAACGCGTTTTTTGGCGTCAGCTGTGGGAACCGTCTAGGAACACGACATCTCCCAAAGGGTAACTTTGAAAGGCTTGGAGTGCCATCCGTGCCTTCTAAGTTATTGATGTTCTGTTTTCTCAAACCCTGAAAAGGCTGGCGTCGGCGGTTCAACTCCGTCCCTGGCCACCATGTTTTCCGCGCATTTTCTCTTAGGTGTGATTCCTAACCCCTTACTGCACATCGCCGCACGAAGATTGCACCCACCTGCCGGTCATTTTCCAGTCCGTGTTCATCGTGTGTCCACCCATGGTCACGGTGCCGTGTCCTGAGCCTTGCACGCTTTCGTTGTTTTGTACTTCAATCTTCATTGTGCCTGAACCCTTCGCCTCTTCCATTGTGCATTCGAAACTGACCTCAGCTTCCCTTGCGCTGGAACTGATCAGCGTTTCTGTGCAGTTCTTTTTATCCGCAAAAGGTGTCTTCTGCAGTTGATCTTTGGTTAGGCAGCTTTTGTAGGTATTTGTGTGCGCAGATTGGCCGGAGCGCGCCTTTAAGGCTGCTTCCATTCTTGCTCTCTGTTCGGGGCTCATCTTGGCCAGCCGTTCGGGCGGTATTCCCAGCGCACCGCTTGAGGATATCGTCGTGGTGTTTTCCCAAAGCCCGATCTTTACGTTGAGGGGCTCAAGTTTGTTTGACGTGCCGGCTTTTGGGGTTTGGCCCTGTAGCACAGCACAACCGATCGACACTATCATCGTTCCCAGAAACAAATTTTTCATTGCTTTCTCCTCCGTCGTTTTGAAGTTGTTCGTTGAAATCAAGTTAGTGCTCAATTTGTTCTTATTGGTTCAGTTCCTGCCGGCCCGACGGCCCAAATTTTCAGTGCGTATAACGAAGTACTCAGATCGAACTTGAACTGGGGAGGAATATAGGACCTGCAACTCTCCGCTGCCCACTTCACTTTTACCGTGTCGTGAGTCCATGCAGTGGCCCACTGTCCGGACTTCCTGGCCTGCACCACGTCGCCCGGGCATGAAACGACATAGTGTTGAAGCTGAACGCTTTCTACCCTCCAGCCGGAATTCAAACGGGACAACTCGAAAACATCGGTGCCGGACTCGAACGGCGCGGAAGCCGACCGTAAGATCAGCGCGGATGTGCCGCTTGCGTCATTGGGAATGCCTTCCCGTGCTTGCAGCGAAGATACGTATTCCAGTTGCTTGATCCCCCGTTCGGGTGTGGCCGGCGCCTGCAGCTTTACCCACGAGGACGGGATGGCATCGAGCAGTTTCGGCTCACCGCGTCGCGCCAGAAAAAAACAACCTCTGAGTTCAACCCGCTGACCTTTTCCCGGAAAGATCACCAGAGTGACGGGTGTATCAGATACTCCTGACAGATGATCGTCGAGGTAGGCATCAATTTGATTATCTGACCAAGAATTTGCCACCGGCTTCAGTCGCAAGCGAATCGGCAGTGCCGTCTGCTCTCGGGAAGTGGGGTGTGGCTCAAGCTGAATCTGGCCGGGCATGCTGCCGAACATGCATCCTTCAATGCGGTATACATTGTCGGGCAGCCGCGGTGTGAATACAGCATTCTGCGCTTTGCCGTTGACCGATCGTATCCGCGGACTCTTGCACGTCGAAGCGGAAGTTCCAGTCCAAACAGGGGTGCCGGCCAGAGCGGATTTCGAGCGTGGCGCGACCGCTAAGCTGGGAACGTATGTGCCACTATTTTGTTGCGCAGGCTGGGGTGTGTTGGCAGCGAACGGGCCTCGTTCAAGCAAGAATGTTCTTTGTTGGTCCAGTGCTGCCATCATGTTCCGATCCACGCCGCCCTCGGACAGTGAAGAATTTCTAAGCTTTGAGAACACCTTTACGCGTGCGAGTGAAAGTGCACCGAGCCGAAGCTTTTCATACTGCTCGGGTGCCAGTTCGCGGCTTGCTGTTATTTCCTTGTAGTCGAATTGCGCTTTTTGCAACTGGTCCATTTGCTTTTGACCGGCAAGGCATGCTGCCGTAAGCACGAGCGCGGAGAGCCATGCCGCATGGTTCCTCATATCGTTCAGGTCGGCGGGAACCAGGTAACAAGATCCGCCGCGTGAACAGAAATATCCCCTGATCGCCCTCAGGTCAACGGAACTGCGGGTTATTCCTTTATGACCTGATAACCGGCGCTGGCTCAGAGAATTACGAGAGTTAATGACGTGCCAGAATTACGCGTGCTATGATTCCGCCCATCGTTGTGGCCTGCCATGGATGGAATAGAGGTTCCCACCAGAGTTTTTCGATTCGGACTGTTTGAGGCTGACGCTTCGCAAAACACGCTCACGCGCAACGGTCTACGGGTCAAAATTCAGGACCAGCCGTTCCGTGTGCTGGTCTTTCTGCTCGAGCGCCCGGGGGAAATTGTCGGCCGGGAAGAACTGCGGCAAAAAATTTGGTCTGAAGGCACTTACGTTGATTTCGATGGCAGCCTTAACGTCATCTTGAAGAAGCTGCGAGCAGCGATTGATGACGATTCGGACAATCCTCGTTTTATCGAAACTGTGCCGCGTCGTGGCTATCGCTTCATAGCGCCTGTTTCCGCGGTTGGGACAAGATCAGCCTCCGATGTACCTGCGACTGCGCCCGCACAGGTTGTTCTCGCTAATCCTGTCGCGGCGTTGCCGATCATGCCTGAGTCACAGGCCCAAACCGATTTTCCACGAACTCCGTCCTCGTATCAGCAATCCAGAGATCGGCCCGCCACCTTTCGAGTGCTTGTGTTTGCGGCGGCCGCTCTCCTCCTGGTGGCAATCGGTGCCGGATTGGTGTTATTTCGTCACAGAAGTTCGGGATCGGTGGCGACATCTCGCGTGACTCGAGCACCTGTAGAGATACGTAAATCGGTCGCCGTGCTTGGCTTTCAAAACATTTCGGGGCGGGGAAGCGACGCTTGGCTTGCTACCGCATTCTCCGAGATGTTGAACACCGAACTGGCCGGAGGCGAAAAGTTACGCCTGGTTCCGGGGGAGGATGTAGCGAATCTGCGCCTGTCCTCGCCATGGTCGGAATCCGGGACACTGGACGAAGAAACCACCTCCCGTGTCGGGGCCGCGTTGAACAGCGACTTCCTCGTCCTGGGCTCATACACACTCATCGGCAAGCCGGAGAGCGGACAAGTACGGCTTGATGTGCGGCTGCAGGACGCGAAAACCGGCGCGATTCTGAGTGAAATCGCCGAAATTGGCGGTACACAGGACCTGTTTGAAATTGTTTCTCGCGCCGGCGGCAAACTCCGCGACCGTTTAGGGGTGCCTACTCTGGAAAAACCGGAAGAGGCCGGTGTGCTCGCGTCCTTACCAACGGATCGGGAAGCGGCCAGGTTTTACGCACTAGGTGTGGTCAAGCTTCGGCAATTTGATTTCTTGGCCGCGAAGGACCTGCTGCTGCAAACGACCCAGGCCGATCCCAAGTTCTCCCTCGCGCACACCATGCTGGCGCGGGCCTGGGGCAAGCTCGGTTATGAGCAGAAAAGGCGAGAGGAGGCGAAGAAGGCGTTCGATCTGGCAAATAGTTTGCCGCGCTCCGAGCGACTGCTCGTGGAGGGCGATTATTACGAAAGCATAGGCGATCATGAGACCTCGGCTTCCACTTATCGCACTTTATTTGAGCTGTTCCCTGACAACGTTGAATACGGTTTGCAATTAGCGGCGGCGCAGACGACTGCCGGGCATAAGAGCGAAGCCCTCGCCACCGTGGCGCGGCTGCGGCAACTCCCTCCTCCGGCATCTGACGATCCCAATATTGATCTGGTTGAGGCACGCATCGTTCCGGTCAAAGCGGACTCCTTGCGATTGATTCGTGCCGCGCTGGAGAAAGCCTCGGCGCAGGGCAAAAAGCTGGTGTATGCCGAGGGCAAACATGGGGAGTGCATCACTCTGGTTTACGGCGAGCATCCCCGAGAGGCGGAGGCGACTTGCCAGGAGGCATATGACACTTTTCTGGCAGCAGGCAATCGGCTTGCGGCCGCTGACACCCTGCGCTTGATTGCAGACCGCCAGGGTGCTGAAGGCCGCAACGAAGAGTCGCTCGCAACCTATCGTCGCGTGATTGCAATGCTTCAGTCTTTGGGCGATCACGAAAAAATGGGCGCGGTCCTGAACAACATGGGCAGCAGCCTGATGAATCAGGGGAAACTCGAAGCGGCGGAGCCGCTTCTGAGGCAAGCCAAGGCGCATTTCGAGCAAGCCGGAGATCGCGCCAACACGCTCACCGCTGCCACCAATATCGCGGACCTTCTGTACTTACGAGGTCAACTCGCCACGGCTGCACGTTCCTATGAGGAAGCGCTTGAGACGACTGCCGCCATTGATCTTGCAGATTCCCGATATCTTCTTTATAGGCTTGCCGATTTACAGCTTGCTCAGGGCAAATTGAAAGAAGCCCACCAGAACGCTCAAAAGGCAATATCTTCCGGACCCAATGAGGCAGGGTCAGAAATGACCAGCGCGTTCTTAGTTTCGGGCGAAGTCTCGGAAGCGGAGGGTGACCTCTCTGCGGCCCGTGATGCGTTCAACCAAAGCCTGCAGATGTCGCAACGTCTTGGCGACATGGCCCTGGTCGCGGAGGCGCAACTCCATCTAGCCGACGCCGCGCTTTCGGACGGCTCACTCCAGGCGGCGGAAGGCCTCGCCCGACAGGCGATCGCGGAGTTTGAAAAAGCAAACGCCGAACCCGATTTGATCGGCGCGCATACGTTGTTGAGTCGAGTCTTGCTCGATCAGGGAAAGCTAGATGAGGCGCGCAAGGCTATCGACCGTGCGACCGAACTCAGCCGGGTGAGCACCGATCCGGCTTTGAAGATACCTGCGTCCATTCAGGCAGCGCGAGTGGCATCAGGCACGGACCAGAAGGCGAACAAAGCAGCTCGGCAGGCGCTGCTTGCCACTTTCAATGCTGCTAAAAAGCTCGGGTATTACGACCTGGAATGCGAGGCGCGGTTCGCGCTGTCGGAATTGGACTTGAAATCCAATCCGGCGGGTGCGCGCAGTCAACTCTCCCAACTCTCAGCCGAAGCGAGAAACCACGGAATGGAACTGCTGGCCCGCCGAGCGGAGAAGGCTGCCGCAGCCCAGGCTAGTGAAGTGGCGTTGAACAAATCGAATAAGTAGGTCCGTTGTTCGCGGGCGCCAGGTCATCCTTCTTCCTACTCCCTTTAGAAGACATCACTTAGCTGGTCATCTGCATTTCACCTCCGCTTCCTTTGACCCAATGCCCGGTTTGTTCTATTCAAGCTGCAGTCGCGGAGGCTCGAATGAATTCCAAACTGATCGCGTTATGGTTCCTGATTGCGATCGGCACCTGCAGCTTTGCTCAGGTTTCTGTCACTCGCCCGAAGGCTCCCAATATCACACTCCCAGGGCCTCAGAGACATGGAGCGCCTTCGACACCCGAGACCGGAACGATCATGGGGTACGTTTTCTGGAACACAGCCGGAGTGCAGTATAAAGCGTCCTCCCAATGCCAGGGATTCTCAGCCGCGGTCAAGGTTTCCACCACCACTGGACTGCAAACGCTCGGGAACAACACCACTCAGTTCACGGCGATGGGCAACGTCGGCACCTACGCAGTGTGTGCCTATTCAGTACGTCCGGTCCCGGTAAGCCAGAACCTGCAAATTGACATTGCTACACCGGCTTCAGTCTTCACAACGCAAGTTGCCATCAAGAAGGCGAATCTCAGCACAGGCTGGATCAACATACCTGGAGGGAGCTGCAACAAGTTTCAGCCTGCCGCGCCCACCGTATCTGTTCTGAAATCGACTTGGTGGCCCTGCGGAGTTTACGCCTACAACCTCAATTACGAACTGCTCCCCGCGAGTCGTTATGTACCGGGTACAGGTGGTGCTCCACTTCTCTCGGGCTCAACCGCGAAAGGAATGGTGCCTCCACCTCAGCAGAGTCTGACAGGTAACAACGGCATGCTCTCGTCGGGGGGTTCTTCGCAGCAACCGCAGTCAACAAATGGGCGTCTGCAATCGATGCCAAAACGAGCCGTAAACACCGCCCTTGGCCAACCAAAACAAGGGCGGAAGATCACAAATCCGAATGCAGCATTACGGGATTCGACGATCATTGCAGTTCTCCAGAAACAACGTCAGGCAGCGGATGCCGAAGCTGCTGCGCTGCGGTCGAACATTCGCCCTCAGGCCAATCTGCAAACACAACCATCCCAAGTGATGATGGCAACAGGAGCGCCGCGGAATGGTGCGCCGGGCACAACTAAAAACGCTTTGCGAGAGGGAAGTGGCAGTTCCGGCAAACCAGGGTCATTCGGGATCGTCACACCCGCGCAGTTACAGAGTATTCCTCTGATGTGTGGGAACGATCCGACATTTCGAATTCTGAATGTCAGCGGCCAACCTTCGCCGGCGACGTTCACCCAGGATTCCAAGTACAACTTCTATACCATCACCGGATGCTCATTCGGCGATGGCGGGGCGAACGCGAAGGTATACGTCTACTACCAAGGTACGTTCCATCTGGATTTTCAAATTCAGGAGTGGAGCGAGAATGGAATCAAGCTCAGTCTCGATCCCAACCTGAAGGGTGTAAACGATCATGACAATCTGACCCTCATTGTTCAGCGCGCCGATGGTAAGCAAGCCAGCAAGAATGGGTTTAAGTTCTACGCGGCCCGCGACACGCTACTTCTGACGCAGATTCCCAGGCCGTACTTCTCGCTGGATCACTTTCGCTCAGACGATGCGATCACAAAAGACTGGAAGCCCAATTACACGTCCGGGTCCTCTGCCTCAGTTGTGCCAAACCTTCCGGGATTGAGTGCGGAAGTCCATTGGGACCTTGCCGGAAGCGGGGAAAATCCTCCGGCTGGGGATGACCTCTACGACTTCAGTAAGCTGCAGCAAAATTTTTCTCTCGACAGCGCTCTCCTGGAGTGGCGTGACCTCTCTTGCACAGACCAGAGCTTTAATCATTTCGTGACTTCCTCCAACAACTGGGCGGTCGACTGGAGCGGCAACTCAGGGATTCGCGTGACTTGGCAAGGACAGCAGTGCAACAACACACCTGGAAGTTGCGGCGGCGCATTCCAGGGAGATTGCTTTGTAGGCGGAGCGGAATCGAATTACGGACTGAATGTCTGGGTCACAGGCCCGCGGGGAATTGATCCGTGGAGCGGCAAGCCCACGTTGCATTGAGATAGTCGCGGACGGAATGAGTCAACTTATGCGCAGACCAATTTCGAAGTTGTTGTGCCAACTGGCGTTCGGAAGTGCGAGTTTCGCTGCTGTTGTGCTCAGCATGTCGCTGCTCGGATTTTCGCAAAAGCAATCACCGACAGTTGCCCGACCACTTGCCTCAAGCGTTCAGGTTTCGCCGCGAAGCGGGAATTCTCCGTATGCCGGCGTGCCGGGAACGGCAGCCAATGTAAAGCTTCCGCAGGGGAACGTAGAAGGCTACATCTTTTGGGATGCGAGCGTCATTAAGTACAGGCTCTCCACGCCTTGCCAGGGTCTCCAAATCAGTGTTGTGAACATGACGAGTAACCAGACATTGGCCACCTCGGGCAATCTCTCCGCTGTATGGTCCACGCCGCAAATGAATTTGACAGGCGGCACTCAAGGTCCATGGATGGTCTGCGGGTACGGCTTTCACCAATTGCCGGCGAAGCAGACTCTCGAAGTGCGCGCTGCGATCACGCAATCCTCGGCGTTCACACCGCACGTGGCTGTGAAGCAAGCTCCAGGTTCTTACGGCACCGACTTCGTGCTTGGCACGGGACCTTGCAACGATACGCCGCAGCAGACTTTGTCCGCGATTCTCGGTTCGTTCGCAGTTATCTGCGGCCCCAACGCTTTCAACGTGAACCTTGAACTTTTTCCCCTGCCGACTCCAGCACGGGGTGCGATACCACCGAGCAGCATCAAAATATCCCCATCAGCGCAAACCGGCCAGCAACCTTCACCCGGAATGCTCCTCTCGAGTTCGCCGCAATCAACTTCGGACTCCACAACGCGATCACCGAACCCGACCGGAGGCACCCTGCTCGCTCCGCAATCGAGCCAACAATCAACCATGTTAGGAGGAGCAAAGGTTACTGGCGGACCGCAAGTGCAAACTTTGCGCGGCCAGCAGTCGCCAGGGCTTCCCGTCGTGCAGAGTGCACAAATCTCGCCCAGCATTAGCCAGCTTCATTCCGAACTGTGTTCGATAGCAAATTGCACGTTTGGCCCACCCACCGTGCAGTCACTGGATTCCGCCTCAGTGGTAAGCCCTGGAGGCAAGGTCGTTTTACAGGGCGCGAATTTCAATTCAGGAGACGGTACGCCGGGACAAATCGTCCTGAAGATTGGCACCAAGTTCCCCATACCCATCGTGCAGCTTGGTGTGCCCACGCAACCGATGTATCACCAGCCTTATGTCGAACGCCAACTTACGGTGCTGGGCTGGGCCGATCGCCATGTTTTCGGGCAAATCCCGGCAGACATCACCGGCGTTATGGATGGATCGGCAACCTTGGAGGTCTTGCGAAGCGATGGCTCAAAAAGCGCTCCGTTCACAGTCCACTTCACCGCCGCGCGCGATCTGCAGGTTCTGCCCATGAGCGACGTGACGCTGAAGTCCTGCAACAAAGCTGCTGATGCCAATCGCTGCAATGAGTCGAGCGATTCGTCGCAGTTAACGATTCCAAGCGTCTTCAGCGGGTTCGGTTCGACGTTCAGCATCTTCGGAGAACATGCGATGTTCATGCAGAACGGCCCGGGACAGTCCAACACCAACGATATTTATTCATTTGATCTTAAAAACGGCTGGGTATTAGACACATCCTATTGGCAAGGAAACGGAATTGCCGAGAGACAAGCATGCTCGGGTGATTTCGCGGATGAGAAGTTCGACAATTCGAAGCCCTCTTCGAGGCCCACCGCTTCCGATGTCCGAATTCCTTGGGACGTCCAATGCGATCTCAAGTACGCCGTCGCGCTCCATATCACCGGGCCGAAGGGAGTACCGTGGAAATGAAACTTATAAAAACATTTCTTGCGCAAGGCGTCTTCGCACTGCGGATCACGCTGGCGGTCGCCGGGTGCAGTCTGGCGACCGTTGCGCAGAACAGCCTCTCCGGCCTCCCGCAAAGCAAGAACGAGCCGTCACAGAACGGCGCTGACACTGGCGGCACGCTGCAACCACGGGCGCCCAACGGCGTTTTGCGGCCGGGACTGCCGGGAAATGACATCGAGCAGATGACGCCGGCGCAGTTCCGGGCCCTGCCGGATTCCGCGATGCTTCGCTACAAAGGTCAAGGCCTGACGAAATCGGCATTCGTCGCTCAGAGGCTGAAAGAACTTCAGCAAGCGAAGAGTGCGTCGCCCAAAGGAGTTCTTAGCTTCGAGGCACTGCAGACCCGATTCCAGCAGAAGCAGGCTGCGGCACTTGCGGAGAAGAACGCGCGAGTCGAAGCGGTAATACAGGCGGCGAACAACCGCGCGAAGCAGGTGGAGTCATCGCCTGCATTCTCAGCGCTGGCTAAAGAATCCAGTGAGATTCAGCGGCGCTACTCCGGAGCCAATGCGGCGCAGCAACTCCAACTGAAGCAACGCGCACTCGAGATTCACAACCAACTTCTCAAGATGGAGCGGGAGCCGAGCACCAGAAACAACTAACCCACAGTGAACGAAGGAAAAACGGAATCGGTTGGAGACGAACTTCGCTATGCGCAAACATTACGTTTTAGCCCTGATGGCGGTGGCTTCGATATCCATAACATCGCTGCACACCACACAGGCCCAGCACAGTCAGATAGCAGAGCAACGGGCCGACGCGAAAAAGGAATTGCCGATCGAAGAGACCAATAAGTTCATCGCAAAGACGTTAGCGAACACCAAGCCAACCGTCATCGATGCAACTCCAGGAATGGGACCTGCGGCGGACGCCGAAATCAGGACATCACTTGCGGCCGGGAGACTGGCGGCTGAGCGCGAGTTCTCTACGATGAGATCGGCTCGTCCGGCGCCACCTCCCGCTATGCCTTCACCTCAGCCTGGCATGGCAAATCGCGGCGCCATGACCGGCCTATCCCCGAATTCACCCACCCTGTTAAATCCGCAAAAGAGCGCACCCTCGAAAATGGGATCGCTCGCAGGTTCTCAGATTCGCAACTCCGCGCTCGCTTGCAGCATTCAGGGCCAGCAAATGCGTGTTGTCACTATCAATGGATCAGCCGGGCCGACTTTTCACGGACTCTATTTGACCCCTGAAGCGGACTACGACTTGTACACGCTGAATGGTTGCAACTTTGGCGCAGCCGATCCCAACAACAAAGCCTGGGTATATGGAAAGAACCTACACGGTGATTTTCAGATTCAGTTCTGGAGCGACAACCAGATTGCAATGGTTCTGGATCCGCACCTGAGTGGCGTCCTTGACCAGGGCAATGTTTCGCTAGTTCTACAAGGAGCACACGGGCAACAGACAAAAATCGATGGCCTGAAATTCTATGCCGCACGTGGCAGGCAGCCAGTTCTACTGAGTTCCATTCCCCGCAATTGGGCAAACCTCGCGCCGATGGCGGGTATCCAATTCTTCTCACCGATCGTAGCCAATCAGAATGTCGCAAGTAGCGCCGCCGGCTCCACGGCTGCTGTGTATCGGTACCAAGGGAATAAGTTCTCTCCCGGCGGCGATGATTACGACTTCAGTCATCTAGCGCCGGGGTGGGCCATTGGAAACGCGCCGAAAGGCCCGGCTGCCCAGGTGTTTGCTTATCCCTTTGAAGGGTGTCCGGGAATCGTCACCTACCACGAGGTGTTTGGTGCCTACAAAGCACACTGGACCGCACATCAGGTTCACGTCGATTGGGCAGATTACACCTGCACTTCATTCGTTCCGCCACCCTGCGGAATAGTCGGTTGCTACACCAACAATCTCACTGTCTCGGCGTATGCCCTCAAGGTGTACGTCAATGGTCCGCGCTGCACCGATCCATATAAAGGCCTGCCTGATCAGTCATGTATTCAGCGGGTGAACCAAGGGCTTGAATAGTCATGAGGGATTATGAAAACCAGAAATGAAGCAGTTACAGCAAAACGAGACATTAACCACAGCTTCGCGCGACGCATATGGATTCTGATCGTAGTGGGAGCGTGTGTTTGCGTACAGGCGGTTGCGCAGCAGGCTCATAAACCAGTTGCTGATTCAAGCAAAGGGGCGGTTCCCTCCGCAGCCCCGGCCTCCAAATCACGTAAACCCCGCGTGACGGTCATTCAGGGCGATAGCTCGCAGGAATTGCCGCTTGAGAAGACCCAACTGGCTGAGACTAAGACCAAGCCTTCTTCCATGAAGAGTCTCGCGGCGGATTCCGCAGTTACGCAGGGTATTCAGGCGGGCATCAACACCGCGGCGTATAGCGCGGCCACGCACATCAATTCGTCAGTTGGAGGATCGATGGTGCAACAGGGCGGCAGTATTTTTTCCGGCATGATGTCGCACCGAACCCCAACTGTTACATATGTGTGGGGCGTTCCTGGCCCTGCTTCTTCTAATGTCCTGCAAACCGTGTCGCCGCGCTTCGAGGTGGATTTCTCCCGGGCCATCGCCGTCAATGCGGACGAGTACGAGCCTGCACTTGTAAAGCTCACTCCGGCGCAAGGCACGTGCAGGATCGCCGGCGCCACTCAGGGCAAAGCGGACGTGCGGTCAAGTCCGGCAGCCGACTGGCAAATCTATTCGCATTTTCTGGAAGAGCGGGTTGCCACGCGTGCGGAGAAACTGGCCAGCGGCAAATACAAAATCTCGCCGGCCTCGGAGTTGCAGCCCGGAGAGTATGGTGTGGTACTCCGGCCTGGTTCGAAGGACAAGAAATTCTCCGGCGGCGACGTAGCCCGTGCCCAGGGCGACGGGCTCATGTTCGACGCGATCTGGACTTTTCAGGTGTCCGATGACGCAGAGTGAAAGGACGAAGGCATGAAACGAGTGATTTCAATTCAAAGCAAAGTGAGCTTGACGGCAATTTTGGCCATGCCACTCGTTCTGCTGAGCGCCTGCACCTCCAGGCAGCCGAATCCCACGGCGACGACCAAGGTTCAGGCCGGCGCCTCTGGAGCGGCCAGGAATGGCTCGCCGGACATCGATCTCAACTGCGTGATGCAGCACATCCAATCTCCGCCGGAGTCGTTCCATTACACCTTCAAAGATGAATCCGACAATCCCTGGCAGGAAGATGCGGAGGTGACGCCACAAAGCGTAAGCGGCACGTTTATGAATAATTCGCTGCCGAACCCTCAGGCCTTTCAAAGTCCGCCGCAGCAGAGCGGTTCCAACCTTATGGGGATTGGGCGGATGGCGAGCATCTTTTCGACGATTCACATGACGTCTGCAGTGGTCAATCAAGGAGCGGAGCAAAAGAACGGCTATTCAGCCGTGAAATATTCGATCGATACTTCTCGCGCCGACGCTACCGAGCAACGTCTGTTCAATACCATTTTCGGTCCGGGTGGGTTTGTGAAAGGCACGGTTTGGACATCTTCAGACGGATGCCCGGTGCAGATCTTTTTGGACGAGGAACTGCATGCGAAAGATGGTAGCGTTCAAGGAAAAGCACACTACCAAGAAGCGATGGTGAAGCAATAGATAGGCCCAGAATTCTTGAGTCTCCTGGGAGCGGATTTCAACCTTTGGGGGAGAGCTGCGCTGTTCCGAGCGCGGTATGCGCGATTCGAAATCACGCCTAAATTGCAGGTCGAATTATGAAAGAAAAAATACGCTGGGCGTTTCACTTCGTGAGTGTTGTCTTCATTCTGCAGTTTTCAGCATGCACTTCGTCCAAGCCTAAGGTTACGGCTGGCGCTGGCGAAAGAACGAGTAGCCCTGCCCGAGCGATCGCAACCACAAAGCCTCGGCCTCCCAGCCTCGCCGATGCCATGGAAAAACTAACCAATGCAATCGAAAAACCTGCATCACCTTTTCATATCTCGCTCAAGAAGTCCGAATCCAGCGGACTGCAGTATCAGTGTGAAGCCGATGTTTCCTCGACCGGCATCGTCGGCCGGCAGACTGATCACAGTCCCGAGGTAAAAATGGGGACCGATGTATTTCCCGCCAATACCAGAGTGCGGCAACTGAGCGGTACTCCGCCTGGATCTCTGAACTGGTCCACAGTCCGCGGAGGAATCGAGATGACCTATCTCAATGGCCATATCGGAGACGCCCAAGAAGGCGTGAAATACGCAGGAGACGTCGAGATAGGCGGCTACGAAGCCCAGCGCTACGACTTCGATCTGGCTGGAATTGACGCGACCATCAAGAGAGCGATGGGCGTCGGCAACGCAATTGGCGCCGGACGCCAAGTTAAAGAGTTCAACATCAAAGGCTCTGCCTGGATCGCGAAGGACTCGGGAGAGATGGTGAAATTTCAGTACGACACGATCTACAGCTTCAGCAATGGCGAGAGCGAAGTTATTCACTACGAGGGAGCGGTCAGCAAGAACTGAGGCGAAACTTTGATACACACAACTGCGGACACGCTGAGGTTCTTGTGGTAGAAACATGAGATTACAGCAGTCAAGAAGCTGCCGCTTCCTGCTGCCCATACTCATGCTCAAATCAAAAACCGTTACTCTTGCATGCCTCATTCTCAATGCTGCGTCCCTGTTTGCTGCCGAGGGATGGCACGGCCTCGCGAATGTTTCGGGCGTGAAGGCCCTGCCAAATGGCGTGGAACTTACCGCCGGGAAGACAAGCGTCCGGGTGGTAGCGCTCTCCGGCAACGTAGTGCACGTCCGTTACGCACAAGAGGGCCAATTTCCGCCAGATCAATCGTTTGCAGTTTTACCAGGAGCTTTCCCCAAACCGCCGGCGGTCAAGGTGGACCAATCTCGCGACGCGGTCACGCTCTCGACAGACTCGCTGCGGGTGAAGATCCTTCGTGCGCCATTCAGTATTGCCTTTCTTGCATCAGACGGAAACGTGATATCGCAGGACCGGCCAGGCTCCCCGGTTTCTTTTAACGGCTCAGAGTTTCGCGTGTGGCAGTCCATGCCCGAAGACGAGCACTATTTCGCCTTGGGCGACAAATCCGGCCCGCTCGACCATCGCAATCTCTCGTTCACCATGTGGAACACCGACGCCTTCGGATGGCAGGAGTCCACGGATCCTCTTTATAAGGACATCCCGTTTTTTCTGGCGACCCGCAAGGGAGCAGCCTACGGGATTTTTCTCGATAACACCTACCGAACCAGCTTCGATTTCGGCAAAGAGTCGCGCGACTTTTATTCGTTCGGCTCCGACGGCGGCGAACTGGACTACTACTTTTTTTACGGGCCCGATCCAAAGCGCGTAGTGCAGGACTTCACTACGCTGGTCGGGAAAACACCGCTGCCGCCACTCTTTGCTCTCGGTTATCAGCAATGCCGTTACAGCTACTACCCCGAAGCGCGGGTGCGTGAGGTTGCATCTGAGTTTCGCAAGCGCAAGATTCCTGCCGACGTTATTTACCTGGACATCGATTACCAGCAAAACAACCGGCCATTCACAGTTGATAAAGAGCGCTTCCCGCATTTCGAGCAGATGATCTCCGACCTGAAAGGCGAAGGATTCAAGGTGGTTGCAATTACCGACCTTCACCTCGCGAAGCTCGAAGGCTACAGGCCCTACGACGAAGGAATCGCGCATGATTATTTTGTTCACAACCCTGACGGCTCAACCTTCGTCGGCCCTGTCTGGCCTGGCCCCAGCGTCTTTCCCGACTTTACGCGTTCCGAAGTCCGCAAATGGTGGGGTACGCTGTATGGCAATTTCGTGAACATCGGGATTCGCGGCTTCTGGAATGACATGAACGAGCCGTCGGTTTTTGAGCGTCCCGACAAGACCATGCCGCTCGACACAGTACATTCCGTCGAGGGCCGCAAGACCGACCATCGCGAAATCCACAACGTGTTCGGCATGCAGAACGCGCGCGCCACATACGAAGGCATGCTTCGCCTTCAACCTGATGTTCGCCCCTTCGTCCTTACCCGCGCTGCCTATGCGGGAACGCAGCGGTATGCTGCAACCTGGACTGGCGACAATAGCAGCACCTGGAACCACATGCGGATTTCAATCCCGCAGTTGTTGAATCTCGGATTGTCGGGATATTCGTTTATCGGAGACGATATCGGCGGGTTTGCGGGAAGCCCGACTCCTGAACTTCTCACTCGCTGGATGGAGTTGGGAGCGTTCAATCCCATCTATCGCAATCACGGAACAGAGGGAAGCCGCGATCGTGAACCTTGGGTGGACGGGCCCGAACACGAAGCCATTCGCAAGCGCTACATCGAGGCCCGGTATCAGCTCCTTCCTTATATATACACAGCCATGGAGGAGACCTCACGGACAGGAATTCCGCTGATGCGCCCCATGTTCCTGGATTATCCGGACGACAAGCGCTTCGAGACAAATGAAACCGAGTTCATGTTCGGCCCCGACCTGCTGGTCGCGCCCAAGGTCGATGAGAAATATGAGCCGTACGACGTGACCTTACCAGCGGGCACCTGGTACGACTTTTGGACGGGCCGCGACGCAAGTTCTACCAAGACTCTGAATCCTGCATTGGATCTGCTTCCTGTGTTCGTTCGCGCCGGCGCAATCATCCCCGAGCAGCCGGTCGTGCAGAACGTGGGAGAGGTCCCGAAGGGACCGTTGCAGGTTCTTGTCTATCCCGGCCCGAACTGCCATGGGTCGCTGTATGAAGACGATGGAAATACGCTCGCGTACCGCCGCGGCGAGTTTCGGGCAATGGCGTTCACCTGTGAAGCGGGGCCGGATAGCCTGACTTGGAAGTTCAGAACTGCCAGCGCCCATTACGAGCCCTGGTGGAAGTCTATGAAGGTTACGTTTTTCGGATTCAGCCGCGCCCCGCAGGAATTCTCAATTGACGGCAAGCTGACCAGGAATTTCGAATTCGATTCTTCGCAGGGAGCTGTCAGCATCGAGCTTCCCCGAAGCGATCTGGGGCAGATTGAGATCCGAAAGTAGTTTCTTTCCTGTGGAAGGTCACACAACTCGATACCGTTGAACCTGGAAAACTAAAACGTTTGAGATAGATAGTTAAATAGACCCAGATCACTGTGCCGCCAGCCCCCGCAAAAAGTGCTTGACAAGCATCACGCGTAACAAGCAAAATTCCCGCAATCTCGTGGAGAAAATCGTTTTTGTATAGCCGGAGGAGGCCGCCATGTCAAAAATGGTGAAGCTGCTATTTGCCGTCTGCCTATTCGCGTTGGCTACGGTCACCCTTAACGCCCAAGGAATCTTTGCGACCCTGACCGGAGTAGTGTCTGACCCATCAGAGTCAATTGTGCCAAATGCCAAGGTCACGTTGCGTGATATAGGCTCTGGTTCTGTCCGTGAGACCGCCACCAACGGGCAAGGTTATTTCACCTTCGCTTCCGTTCCGGTGGGCACCTATTCGCTCACGGTTGAAGCACAAGGCTTCAAAACCCATAAAGAAGACGCAATCCGCCTTGGCGGCGGCGAGCAGCGCAACGTGAACGTTGCCCTTGCGGTTGGCGGTTCAACCGAAACAATTGAAGTTACTGGTGTTCAGGACTTCACAACTGCTCCAGTTGACACCGGCGAGAAGTCATTCACGCTCGAGAGTAAGGAACTGCAGAATTTCACTCAGGTTGGTAGCAACGCCGCTGAGTACATCAAGATAGTCCCGGGTTTCGGCATCAACAACGGCACCAGCAACAGATCTAGCTATCGAGGAACCGTTGTCGGTATCAACGCAAACGGCGATGGTGGCGATAGCCAAAGTCCGCTGAACAACAACTACTCCTACAACGGCCTTCCCACGAACTCCCTCGACATCACTCTGGATGGAGCACACGTTTCGGATCCGGGTTGCAACTGCGATACGCCGGTGAACCCGAACTCCGACTTTCTGCAGGAGTTCAAGGTCCTGACCTCCAACTTCAGCGCGGAAGAGCAAAAAGGTCCGATCGTTATCACGTCGGTGACCAAGTCTGGCGGCAACTCGTACCACGGCAGCGGGTTCTTCTCCGCCCGAAACCATGTCTTGAATGCCAACGATTGGTTGAACAACAACCAGACGCCAATTGTGAAGCAGCCAGCTAACTCGTACTACTATCCTGGTGGCACGTTTAGCGGTCCCGTCCCAAAGCTCCGCGACAAGGTGTTTTTCTGGACAGGGTTTGAGTATTTTCACCAGACCTTAGACACGGGCCTCATTCGCGCCACTGTACCTACTGCCGGTGAATTGGCGGGTGATTTCTCGGATGCTGAAGTCGATAAGGAAGGAGTCGCAATATCAGGTAGCGTTCCTCCACATCATTTGAATGCTGCTGGTATCGCGGCGTTTGGGGGCCATACGGCGCAAGTTTGTACTGGGACCCCTGATGGGACATGCATTGATCCCAACATGTTGGCGTTGGCCAAACTATTCCCAGCTCCAAATGCAACTGCCACAACGCAAAATCCCTACAACTTCGCTGCAGCGCAGATATTTAATCAGAACAATCGCCAATGGGCCATTCGCGGCGACTACAATATCAGCGACAGCACAAAAGTGTTCGTTCGTTACAACTACCAGCGCGAAGTGCAGCTCTTCCCGGTTGGCCTCTGGTGGCGCAACGGAGATCAGGTTCCGTATCCCACTGCTATTCAGGGCAAAAACAAATCGGACTCCTGGACTGGAACAATTACACATGTCTTCAGTCCGACCATGACCAATGAGACCGTCATGGCCTATACCTTCGTTGGTTTTCCTAACGTCTTCGCAGATCCGAACAAGGTAGATCGAGCGACAGTTGGATATGGTTATGCTGGCTTGTTCGGTAATGGTGTCTCGCAGATTCCCTCTTTCGGCAATTTCGGCCCGAGCGAGGCGGCGCTGGTCTTCAACCCCGGCGGATTTGAGGCTGGTGGACCATCGCAAGGCCTTTACGCGAACAAGTGGATGCCCAGTGTCAGTGACACTCTCACGAAGGTGATTGGCACTCACACCTTGAAAGGTGGGTTCTTCTACGAGTGGATTCGCAATGCGCAGCCAGCTAACAACAACACAAATGGGCAATTACTGGTTTCTACAAATAACACCTTCAGCTACGGAAATGAATACGCAGACTTGTTGACAGGAAACCTCAATAGCTATACCGAGACGAATTTTAATCGCCTCAATGACATTTCCTACAACACGTACGAGTTCTTCGGTCAGGATTCCTGGAAGGTCACAAGGAAATTAACTGTTGAGTACGGTATGCGGTTCACGCACTTCACACCGTGGATTGATGACGAGAACTTTGGCTATTCGATCTTCAATCCTTCGTTATACGATCCAGCAAACAATGGTGCCTGCGCGGCAGCGCCCACATTTTGCGGCTTCGCGTGGCATGCGAAGGATCAGTCCGTACCAATTGGAGGCTTCCCGACACGCGCGCTCTTTTACCAGCCGCGCCTTGGCGCAGCCTACGATCTTTTCGGAAATGGCAACACTGTACTTCGCGGTGGATGGGGCAGGTTCTACTACCATTCCGGTCAATTCACCAATGGGTTGGATGCTTCGGCCGGTGTTGCAACTGCTAGCATCGGTCCGAGCAGCTGGGTTTCATCAGGCGGTGGAGCGTGTCCCGTTAGACAAGCAACGGATCCAGCCGCCCCCTTATTTGCCTCCTATCTCTCTTGCCTCAACGTATCCGCTACTCCGGCATCTCCGGCTGCGGTGGATTCGCGAGACGACAAGCAGCCTTACACTGATAGTTGGAGCTTTACAGTGTCGCAACGTGCCCCGTGGCAAAGCCGAGTGGAAGTGGCGTACGTCGGCAATCGAAGCCGTGACCTTGCCAACAGCGGCGGATTCGGAAGCAATCGGAACCTAGTGCCAGCTGGTGCGATCACGGCGGTGTGCAACCAGTCCACAGATTGTGACTCCGCGAACGCAAATGCTAATAGCTTCAGACCGTTGCAGGGTTATGGGGATCTTAACCAAGCCACGAACAATGCTTACTCGAATTACAATGCTCTGCAGATAACTTGGGGTCGGCATGTGGGCCGCTACACCATGCAGGCGAACTACACCCTGCAGAAATCACTGGGTATCGTGCTGAACAACGCCAATAACCAATCCAATGGCTCGATTTCCATCGATCCGTTTAATCTCAGGGCGAACTATGGAGTACAACCGACGGATCGTAGGCACCTGTTCAACTATGCCTATTCCATTGACCTTGGTAATCCGATGCATGCTCACGGAGTTCTTGAGGGCATTACCGGCGGGTGGCAGGTCTCGGGTGTTCTGCAACTGCAGAGCGGAGCCAACCTTACCTATGGTGGCGGCTATAACTCAAGCACGAACTTCCACATGTCACTAACGTGTAAGGACAGCACTGTAGTGTGTCCTCAAAGTGCTGCGATCATTCCGGGAACGGCCACCGGAATCAATGGCGATCCGTTGAAGAATGGGATCGCAATTAACAATCAGTCCATCCTCGGCACGAACGCGTTACAACTCAATCCGATCGTGACCTGCAATCCAAGCTCCGGCTTGAGTTCGCACCAATTTGTCAATCCGAACTGCTTCGCGGCTCCAACAGTCGTGGGTCAGAACGGGCCGACACTTCTGCCGGTCTCATACGGCCCGGCTTACTTCAACTGGGACACCGCGATCTTCAAGAACTTCAAGATCAGCGAGTCTAAGAGCCTTCAATTCCGTGTCAACGGGTACAACTTCCTGAATCATCCGTTGTGGTCGTTTCCGGATGCTGGAAACCTGACGCTCCAGTTCGTGCAGGATCCGGCCACTGGAGTGATTACCCAACAGAACCCAAACTTCGGCAAGACAACTGTAAAACAGGGTGCGCGAATCGTAGAGTTTGCCGTGAAATTCTACTTCTAGTTCGGCGTTCATTGCTTCAAATGGGATGGCTTCGGCCATCCCATTTATTTTTGCGATAAACTTTCAGCAAGGGCAGCTTGCTCTTCCTTCGCGGTATGCGACCAGTCCTCTTCTCATTCCTCTTGGCCTGTGCCAGCTTGGGGTTGGCGCAAACTCCTCAGCAGATCGTGCAGGATGCCATGCAGAAGCAGCAGGCTGGCGATCTGGAGGGCGCTGTCTCTGGATACCAGCAGTTCCTCAAAATTCACCCCGAAGCCACGCCGATCCATCAGAACCTCGCAGTAGCGCTTGCTGGCCTGGGGCGCTTTGAAGAAGCGATACCCGAGTACAAAATCGCGTTGCGGCAGTCACCTTCACAGCCAACGATTCGACTCAATCTTGCACTTGCCTACTACAAGATGGGTCGCCTGAGTGAAGCCGTCACTCAACTGACGCGCGTTCACACTGAGGATCAGAGGAACCTGCAGGCTGTGTACGTGCTGGGTGATTGCTATCTGCGGATGGGGCAGGAAAAAGATGTTATTCGTTTGCTTGAGCCTGAAGAAAAGAAGCATCCCGACGACCTTGCCATCGCCTACATGCTGGGAACGGCACTGATCCGTGAAAAGCGGGTTGAAGAAGGACAGGTGCTGGTAGACAAGATCCTTCGCAACGGAGATTCCGCCGAAGCGCACCTTATGCTGGGCACTGCCAAAATGGGGGTTGCTGACTTCGCCGGCGCGCGTGACGAATTCGCCAAGGCCGTTGCGCTGAACCCGAATCTGCCTGACGTGCATGTGATGTACGCGAAGGCTCTGCAATTCACCGGCGATTCGGATCTCTCGGCCAAAGAATACAAAGCTGAGCTGGCGGTAAACCCGTTCAACTTCGAAGCCAACCTGCAACTTGGCGCAACAGCGAGGCAGGAAGATAACCCGGATGAAGCCACGAAATACTTCGACCGTGCTCTCGAGACTCGTCCGGGCGACCCGGGCGCGCGCTATCAGCTCGCATTGATCGCTGTCGATCGCGGTAAGTTGGATGTGGCCCGCCCGGCGCTCGAGGCGTTGGTAAAAGAGTCTCCCAACTTCACCGAGGCCCACCGGTCACTTTCGCTCGTCTATTTCCGCCTGAAGCGCCCCGCCGATGGGAAGCGCGAGCAGGAGATCGCCCAAAAATTGACCGCCGAGGAGCAAGCCAAACAGCCCGGAGCTAAGGCACAATAGCTGTAAGGGGCTTCTCCCTTCAATGAATCTGACCCGCAGACAATGGATTTGGCTAGCATCGGCGTGCGGCGCGGGGCATGTACTGCGCCCTCGGCTCTCCATCGCGCAGCAGGCGCCATTGTTTGCGGAGATACCGCCGTCGGTGAGCGGCATTTCCTGGGTGCACGAAAATGCCATGTCGCCCCAGCGCTACCTGCCCGAGGCCCTCGGC
This sequence comes from Acidobacteriota bacterium, assembly GCA_046735175.1. GTDB lineage: Bacteria > Acidobacteriota > Terriglobia > Terriglobales > Acidobacteriaceae > Gp1-AA145. Next base: position 24,561 of record JBKPSP010000098.1, on the reverse strand, counting down.
CCTGGGTGCGCATTCCTCGATTTCGACAACGACGGCTGGATGGACATTTTCCTGGTCAACAGCGGCCTCAGCGATTTCTGGAAGCCGACCAAACCAGTCCGCAACGCGCTGTATAAAAACAACCGCGATGGAACTTTCACCGACGTTACGGAAAAAGCCGGCGTGGCCGGCGCGTACTTCGGCATGGGGGTTGCGGCCGGCGACTACGACAACGACGGCTGGCCTGACCTGTTTGTCACTGCGTACGGCAAGTGCACTCTGTATAAGAACAACCATGACGGCACATTCACCGATGTCACCGAGAAGGCCGGCGTCGCTACTCCGGGATGGACGACGAGCGCAGTATGGTTCGACTACGACAACGATGGCCGGCTCGACCTGTTCGTCTGCAGCTTCGTGGATTACTCGGGCGTAAAAAAGCTCGAGTGCGGAAACAATCAGATCGGCCGGAATTACTATTGCGTGCCACGCGTGTTTAAGCCCAGCGCCAGTTTTCTGTATCACAACAACGGCGACGGCACGTTCACGGAGGTCAGCAAGGGGACCGCCATTGCATCGTCGCTCGGAAAAGGTCTGGGCGTGGTTGCAACCGACATCAACAACGACGGATTGATGGATTTGTTCGTCGCCAACGATACCGTCCAGAACTTCCTGTTCGTCAACCGCGGGGCGGGCACAAACGGCAAATGGGGTTGGGACGAAGTCGCGTTGCAGGCCGGTGTGGGCTTCAGTGAAAGCGGGCGGCCACGTTCGGGCATGGGTGTGGACGCCACTGACCTCATGGACCGGGGCTGGCAAGACCTCTTTGTCGCGAATGTCGATCACGAGATGTTCTCGGTCTATCAGAACAACAAAGACGAGACCTTTCGCGATGTGGCTCAGGCGAACGGGGTGGCGAAATCCACTCGCCTGCTGAGCGGTTGGGGACTGAAATACTTCGATTACGACAACGATGGCGCCGTCGACCTGTTTCTGGCCAACGGTCATCCCGACGACATGATCGACTCTTACTCGATGCAAGTGCATTACAAAGAGCCGCTGTTGCTCTTCCATCAGGACGAGGATCGCAAACTCCACGACGTGAGCGCTCAGGCCGGTCCTGTTTTCCAACAATCTTTTGCAGCGCGCGGACTTGCGGTGGGCGATTTCGATAACGATGGCGCGCTGGATGTGTTAATTGGCGTCAATGGCGGCGCGCCGGTATTGCTGAAGAACAACGCGGCGAAAGGCAACCACTGGCTTGGCCTCAAACTTGAAGGCGTGACCTGTAATCGCGATGCGATTGGCGCGCGAATCGTCTGGAAGGCCGGCGGCAAGGCCAAACAGCGGCTGAAAAATCACGGCGGGAGCTATCTTTCGTCGCACGACCCCCGGGAAGTGCTGGGGCTCGGAACGGCTACTCAAGTGGATGAACTCGAGATCCACTGGCCTGCTCCGAGCAAGCAAGTCGACAAGCTGAGTAAGATTGCGCCAGATCGCTACCTTCGCATCGTTGAGGGCAAGGGTATAGCTCCATAGAAAAGCACGTCGTTGGTAGATTATGGTTTCCCGTTCTGGGAATTCCGAACCACGTCATGTTCATATAACCTTGCCTTTCCGATCCGGTTCGTGTTTACCTCTGCGTCATGACGAAGGGATCCTTCTTAATCATCTGCATCCTGTGGCTCGTTCTAACAGCATCAGCCGCAACCAAGACGCACACCGTCGTGTTCGGGCGGTGGACCACCATTCAACCCCCGGCGAGTGGCGCTGTCGGTGAAAGTTTGAGAATTCGATCCCTGCTCGTAGACGGAAAGACGAAAGAGTTCACCACCGGACAGGTGCATGACGTGACCGATCGTACCTTTGTTGTTCAACGGATGGTCCGAGTGAATGACTCACTTCCGCACGAAACCGGCCCCACACGCTGGCGATGGGAACGAGCGGGCTGGGTGCTGGTCGACCGTATGACTGGACGAGTGCAGCCGGTGGCGCTCGCCGAGTTCGACTCTGATGGTTCTCAAGTGAGCTGGTTCCGCGATTACGCGGCGTACTGCGGCAGGTCAGATGACGGGCAAAAGGAGTTTGCCATCATCGCGCAGGTAGGGAAGCGCCGCCCGTTACTCAAAAAAGCTCTGGGCGAAGCCAACCTTGCAGGCTGCCCTGCGCCGGTCTGGCAGCGGGACCCGGTACGGGTCACCTTCGCAATCAGGGAAGACCCGAAGCTTACGTTCAGCGTCAGCAGCCGTTTCGTGGATCTCGCAACCGAAGACGAGAGTGAGGGAGAGGAGTAGCGTTCATCCCAACTGCGGAGTGAACCGATGGTGCAACAGATGGCGCGCGAGCGTGAACAATGCCGCGAAGATTCCGGCTGCCAGAATAAATACCCATCTTCGCCAGGCATTTCGTTCATGGGCCGGTGAAGTCAGGCGGGGCGCGAGCACTGCTCCCAGCGCGAGACCGCAAACCAGGCCTCCGATGTGGGCGGTGTTGTCGATGACGCGAATAATTGCTCCGAAAACCAGGTTGTAAGCCGCAAATGAAACCAGGCTTTTCAAGATCGGCTTCAGCACACGACGCGGCACGGGTAAATGCCCAAGATAAAGCGCGGAAATCAGGGCTCCCGCGAGCCCAAAAATTGCACCAGATGCCCCTGCGCCGAGCCGCGTGGGATGCAGGCTCACGCTGGCCAGGCTCCCTGAGAGTCCGCAGAATGTGTATGTCAGGAAGTAAGTCCAGCGATCGAATATCTGCTCCGCCAGCGCACCAAGGTTCCACAAACACCACATGTTGAGCAGAAGATGGACGAGCCCAACATGCACATATGTCGAAGTCAGCATCCGCCAAGGCTGAGCGTACAGCGTGAACGAGCCGGTGTTTGCACCCCATCGGACCAGGTCGGCGTCGTTGGGAGTTGCGGCTGACACTCCGGAAAACACCATGGCCAGAAAGACCGCCAGGTTCATGCCAATGATGATCGATGTGAGCGGCATTTTCGCCAAGGTCACCGGGCGGCTCGATGGAGGCGGATTTGGCCGGGGCGAACGCGAAGCAATTGCAACCCGGCATTCGGGGCAGATGTTCTGCGGATCGTTCATATGCGGCACTTCTCGTCCGCAACTGATGCAAGTTGGCATCGGAATAGTCTAAGGCAAGCTTCAGTCGGCCACGGCTTCGGCAGGCACAAAGGCGTCTTGCTTCTTGGTTACGCTCGCGCTGGTCACAAGGACAACCGAGGCAATTACGACCGCGCTGCCGGCGAGAATATAGGCATCAACCTTTTCGCCGAGCACCAGCCATCCCAGAAAAACCGCGACCACCGGATTCACGTACGCGTATGTGGAAACCTTTGCGGTCGGTGCGTGCCCCAGGATGTAAATGTACGCGGTGTAGCCGATCAACGACCCGCCCACCACGAGATACGCGACCGCGCCAATCCCGCGGGCCGTCCAGGTCACATGCGCAAAATCATGATTGGTGAAAGCAAAAACGAAATTGCCCAGTCCGGCGAAGAACACCTGCCACGCAGTTCCTGCAAAGGTTGGCGGGCCGGATTGCCATTTCTTCGAAAGCACCGAGCCAAACGCCCAGCTGATCGAGCCGGCGATCAGCGCCAGAGACCACCACAATTCCTTCCTTCCCAGGTCGCCTGGGGCGGTCAGCTTTGGCCAGAGCAGAACCATCGTCCCGGCAAATCCCAGAGCCAGACCTGCCAAACCGCGAGGTGAAATTTTGTGATGACCCAGTAGCAGCGAATCCAGCACCATGAACCACAAAGGCACGCTTGCGACAATCAGCGCCGCGAGCCCGCTTGGGATGTACTGCTCGGAATAGGAAAGTGTGAGGTTGCCGCCCATCAGCAGCAGATTGCCGACGATGGCTAACTGCAGCAACTGGCGAGCGCTGTAGCGGATGTTCTGCTCGCGAGCGACGCAATAGGCCAGCATGATGACGCCGGCGATCGTGAACCGGGTCGCGCACATCAGCGCCGGCGGAATGTGCTGAACTGCAATATCGATCCCAAGGTAAGTGGAGCCCCAAAAGATGTAAACCAGCCCGAAGTTAAAGAAAAGAATGAAACGGGATGGGGAGCTTGATTGCATCGGATCAACCGGATAGGTATCAGACGATTGCTGAGATCAACACGATTCAGAATTCAAGCGCATTGGTGTTCTTCATTATCAGATGGCTGGGACCCCGGGTCTATCCGATTCTTGAGCTGAAACTGAATGCGGGCTGTCCAGAAGTAACCTCGGCAGGGAAGGCCTTCGCGTATAATGGCTGAGATGTATTCAGCCCGGCCAAATTCGCATCTTCCGGCATGCTGGTTGGACTTTCTAGTCTGCCCGCGCCGCCACTTGGCCGTCCTGCCCTCGCACTCCCGCCCGAACCTATTCGGCAGCGACTAATCGCCATCCTCCTCAAGTTGTGTGAAGGCCATCATCCGCTCAGCCCGTGATTTTGGCCAATGACCGACGACGAACGACCAACGACCGATTCCAGGAGGATTCCATGACACCCAAGACCATGACCATGACCGGTCCGATGATTAAGACCGCACTGCCCGGTCCAAACGCCAAGCGCGTGCTCGAGGGCGACGACAAGTATATGTCGCCGTCGTATACCCGTTCGTATCCGCTGGTTGCGAAAGAAGGACGGGGCATTGTTGTCACCGATGTAGATGGCAATGAGTTTTTCGATTTCTCATCCGGTATCGCCGTGACTTCAACAGGCCACTGCCATCCCGATGTGGTTGCAGCCATTCAGAAACAGGCCGGCGAGCTGATTCACATGTCGGGCACGGACTTCTACTACGAGAGCCTGGTCACGCTGGCTGAACGCCTCTCGAAAATTGCCCCCATGCCCGGACCGCACCGGATCTACTACGGCAACTCCGGCGCTGAGGCAGTTGAGTGCGCATTAAAGCTTGCGCGGTACCACACCAAGCGGCAAAACGTCATCGCTTTCTTTGGGGCATTTCATGGGCGCACTATGGGCGCATTGTCGCTCACCGCGTCGAAGCCGCAGCAGAAGCGCCGTTTCGCCCCGCTTGTCCCCGGAGTGACACACGTTTCATATCCGGACGTTTACCGGAACGGCGAGCAGGATGCGCTGGCTTGCGCGCGGTACATCGAAAACAAATTGTTCAAAACCATTCTCCCTCCGGAGGAGGTCGCCGCCATCTTCGTTGAGCCGGTTCAGGGTGAGGGTGGTTATGTGCCTGCGCCCAGGGTGTTCATGCAGGAACTGCGAGGCATCTGCGATCGGCATGGCATTTTGCTTGTTGCTGACGAAGTACAAAGCGGCGTAGGTCGCACCGGCAAGTGGTGGGCGATCGAGCACACCGGCGTCCAACCCGATATCATCTGCATGGCAAAGGGCATCGCTTCCGGCATGCCGCTCAGCGTCACGCTCACCAAAGCAGAGATCATGGACTGGGTCCCCGGCTCGCACGCATCAACCTTCGGCGGAAACCCAGTGTGCATCGCGGCTGCGCTTGCCACCCTGGATGTAATTGAGCGCGAAAACCTGCTACGCAACACTGAAGAGGTCGGCAACCACATGCTGCGTCGCATGGCGGACTGGCCGAAGAAGCACAAGCTGGTTGGCGACGTTCGCGGTCTCGGCTTGATGATCGGCGTGGAACTGGTCACCGACAAGCAGACAAAAGAACGTGCCAGCGCCGAACGCGATCGCGTGGTCGAATTGGCATTCGAGCGCGGCGTGCTGCTTCTTGGCTGCGGCGCTAACACCATCCGCATCGCACCTCCGCTGATTACAACGAAAGAACAGGCCGACGTAGCGATCGATGTGATGGACGAATGCCTGAAAGAAGTAAGTAAATAGCTTATCTCGAGGGTGCCCCGTCCTTATCGCGTTTTCTGCGACAGGGCGGGGTTTTTGACTTTCTGGCTGAAAATCCACAGCTTTTGTGCTGTTACGCGTCACAGACTACAGAGGGCTTTTCAAACTACGCTGAAGTAATGCTTCCCGTCCGCTTCACTCAATCCGCGCTTCGTCTTCTCGACCGATTGGCAACCAACGACACCAAGGGTGGGACGCCTGCCCACCTTCGCACCGGCCGTCGCGGCGAAGAAGATGCCTACTTCCATCTTCGTAGCCTTGGGTATGTAATGGTCGCGCGAAACTATCGCACAGCGCGACATCACGGGGAGATTGATCTCATCGGCTGGCACCAGGGCGTGCTCTGCTTTATCGAGGTAAAGACCCGCACCACGCGTGATGTGAAGCCGGCCGAAGCCGCTGTAGATCGCAAAAAGCGGCACGATCTAAAAGCAGTTGTCCGCGACTACCTGCGCGCCCTGCCTGAGAAGCAGTTCTCTGATACGCCGTCCTGGCGATTCGACGTGCTCACTGTTTACTACCATCAGGCACCAGCACCTCCGACTTTCGAGCTGTTTCAGAATGCCTCGCTCTCGTCGTAAAATGGACGTACCCGGGTGGCAGCGGGTGGAGGAAACGATTACTTGCCCGAACTCAGAAAAGACCCCATTGTCGGCCGCTGGGTCATTATTTCGACCGATCGCGCCAAACGCCCCACCGATTTCACCCGCGATTCCGTAAAGATGAAGGGCGGTTTTTGCCCTTTCTGCTCCGGCAACGAGAGCAAGACTCCGCCGGAGATTCAGGCGTACCGGCCGAACCAGAATGGCGGCTCGCCGCAACGCGATACGCCCGGCTGGACCGTTCGCGTCGTGCCTAACAAGTTTCCAGCGCTCGGCATCGAGGGGAATCTCGACCGGCAGGCCGAAGGCATGTTCGACAAGATGAACGGCGTGGGTGCGCACGAAGTCATCATTGAAACCAACGATCACAACGCCACCTTGGCGACGCTTCCGCCTAAAAAGATTGAAGACATACTTTGGGCGTTCCGCGACAGGATTCTCGATCTGAAAAAAGACCGTCGCTTCAAATACATTTTGATTTTCAAGAACCACGGCGAGGCCGCAGGAGCGACGCTGGAACATGCACACTCGCAGCTGATTGCGTTACCCGTCGTGCCCATTTATGTATCGGAAGAGATCGAAGGCGCGAAGCAGTACTACATCTATAAAGAGCGCTGCGTTTTTTGCGACATCGCCCGGCAGGAAATCGAAGCCGGCGTACGAGTGGTGGCGGAGAACGAAGATTTCCTGACCATCGCTCCCTACGCCCCGCGCTTTCCCTTCGAGACGTGGCTTTTGCCGAAGCAGCATGAATCGGCGTTTGAGAATTCGTCCTCCCGCGCATTTGAAAATCTGGCGAAGGCGATCCGCGTTCTGCTCAACAAGGCAAACCGCGTGCTCGACGATCCGCCGTATAACCTCGTCATCCACAGCTCGCCGACCCAGGAGTCTTCGAACGACCACTACCATTGGCATATCGAATTCGTGCCGAAGTTAACTAAGGTAGGCGGATTCGAATGGGGTACTGGCTTCTACATCAACCCCACGCCTCCGGAAGAAGCGGCAAGGTTTTTACGTGAGGCTACGGTCGAAGAGCCTGTGGCAGTCTGAAAGTGACACTCGAACAATTTCGTCAATCGCTTGCAAGCGGCGCTCCGCCACTGAACGACTTCGCCCTGGCCGGACTTTGGTGGGACGCAAAGGGCGATTGGACACGCGCTCACGAATCGGCGCAGCAGGATGAGGGCCCTGCGGGCGCCTGGGTGCACGCTTACTTGCATCGCAAAGAAGGCGACGATTCCAATGCGAGATATTGGTATTCACGGGCAGGGAAGAAGCCAGCCCGGGTCAGTTTCGAGCAAGAATGGGAAGAGATCGCGGCCGCATTGCTGAATGCAGTGTGATTCGCGGACAAATGTGCCGCGCCACTCGACTCAGTGCGAGTCCTGGTACTCCTCGTGCCAGGCCATCTGAATAGCTTCGAGCTTGCCTTCATTCGACTTCTTGGGATCGTCCTTGAACTCCGACAGTTCGGTCACATAGCGGTGAAGGTCGGTAAAGCGCACGGCTAGGGGGTCAGTGTCCGGATGTTTTTCGGACAGCAGAATTCCGATATCTTCAGCGTCTTCCCAGGTCAGGTCTTTGGACATGCAATGGCTCCAGTTGCTGGTTTCGAGTTTCAAGTTTCGAGAATTCTGGATCGCTTGAAACTCGAAACATGAAACTTGAAACTGAGTTCAGTGTTCCTCCGAAACATAGTTACGGTTCCACGCCGGAATCTCCACTACAACTTTCCCCGGCTTGTTGATCACAGCCTGGCACCCCAGGCGTGAGTTGAGTTGCAAGTCGGCTGCCATGTCGAGCCGATCGGCTTCATCGTCATCCATCTCTGACAGATTGTGGGCGCCTTCCTTCACCCAAACGTGACAGGTCGTGCAGGCGCAGTTGCCGCCGCAGGCATGATCGAGGCGAATGCCGTTGTTCAGAGCCACATCAAGAATAGACTGCTCTTTCCCGTGATCTTTGTACGGCAGCTTGCCGTGCTCAAACTGGACACTCTTGCCTTCGGGAAGAAAGACGACCTCGACTGTTTTCTCTCCGGTCGCATCGAGCGTAGCCGTGCCTGATTGTGTTTTCTCGTCAGCCATTTCCACTCCTGTCTTCCTCCGTGTACCTTCCTGCCCTTTGTGGTTTCATTTCAAAAGTTAACCACAAAGGGCACTAAGGTTCACGAAGGAATTCCGCCTTTCCCACCGGATGTGGTGCGGCCGGACCTTCCTCGATGCCGGTTTCTTGCATGTTTTTACCCTTTAGTGCGGAGGAGACGGCGCTGTCCATCATTAGTTCAGCCAACCTCATTGTGCCCTGGTTCAAAGCATCGATGGCTTTCCGGATCGCCTCATGGTCATCTTGCTTCTGTGTCTCGATCAACACCCGCTGCAGTTCCTCGACCCGCGATTGTTCTTCGTGGGTGAGTTCCTCCCAAGCACCACTCTTCTTGCCTTTCTCCAGTGCTGACAAAATCGTCTGTGCTTCGTTGCGCACTTCAATCACCTGGCGCTGCCGGAAGTCCTCTTCCGCCTGATCGAACGAGTCGAGAATCATGCTCTCAACCTGATCGTCCGTAAGCCCGTAACTCGGCTGCACTTCGATCTCGGCTTCCTTCCCGCTGCGTTGCTCGCGCGCGGAAACGTGCAGAATTCCGTTTGCATCGATCAGGAACTTCACTTCTATTCGCGGCATGCCGGCCACCATGGGGGGAATGCCTTTTAAATCGAAGCGTGAGAGCGAGCGGCAGTCCTTTGCCAGTTCGCGCTCTCCCTGTAAAACGTGGATCGCGACATTCGTCTGCCCGTCAACCTGGGTCGTGTAGTGCTGCGTCGCAGAAGCCGGAATAGTCGAGTTGCGAAGAATGATCTTGTCGGTCACGCCGCCTGCTACTTCAATCCCCAACGATAGCGGCGTGACATCGAGCAAAAGCATATCTTTAGTCGCTTCTGAGTCGCCCGAAAGAATATTGGCCTGTACTGCAGCGCCGAGCGCAACCACTTCATCTGGGTTCAACTCGGTGTGCGGCTTGCGCTGGAACAACTGTTCGACCAGCGCTTGTACTCGTGGAATTCGTGTTGACCCGCCAACCAGGACAACTTCGTCAATCTGTTCCGGTCTGAGTTGCGCGTCTTTCAGCGCCTGTTTGCAGGGCGCGATGGTCCGTTCGACGACCGGTGCGGCAAGCTGTTCGAACTGCTCGCGCGTGATCTCTCTTCGATATTGCTTGCCCTGGGGAAGGTCAAGTTCAATCTTCGCCGTCTCGCGCGATGACAGCGCAATCTTCGCGTCAATGACAGCTTTGCGGATAGCTGCGACGATTTCGCCGTCTCGCGAGACGTCCAGGCCCAAATCGCCACGTAGGTCATCCAGAGCAATGCGGATCAGCAGATTGTCAATATCGTCGCCGCCGAGGTGGGTGTCGCCGTTGGTGGCGATCACTTCGAATATTCCATCATGCAGACGCAGTATCGAAATATCGAACGTGCCCCCGCCGAGGTCGTAAACCGCAACAATGCCGTTTTGCTTCTTGTCGAGGCCGTAAGCCAGCGAAGCGGCGGTGGGCTCGTTCACTAGGCGCAAAACTTCGAGTCCGGCAATGCGACCAGCGTCTTTCGTGGCCTGACGCTGCGCATCGTTGAAATACGCCGGAACAGTAATGACTGCCTTGGTGACTGGCGCACCAAAAAATCGTCCGGCGTTGCGCTTCAGTTGGCGAAGAATAAAAGCCGAAATTTCGGGAGCAGTGAAAGATTCTTCCCCGAGCTGGATGCGCAAAACTTCACCAGCCTGAAGATCATCCGCAAGCCGGAATGGAAACAACTGCAGTTCTTCCTGAATGTCTTCCACGCCGCGCCCCATCAGCCGCTTGATGGAATACACGGAGCGTTCCGGAGTTTCGATCAGGTATTTGCGCGCGGGATTGCCAACAATGATCTTGTCGTGCTGGTCGAGGGCGACCACCGAAGGCACCAGATTCGAGCCGTCCTCGCCCGGAATAATGACAGGCTTCTCCCCCTCCATGAACCCTATCAGTGAGTTCGTGGTGCCCAGATCAATACCGACGATGCGAGAAGAAGCCATTGGGTAATTTGGTAATCGGGTAATTTGGTAATTGAAAACCGCACACCAGGCGTGATTTCAGATTACTCGATTACCAAATTACAGAATCACTCAATCCAGAACCTCGTTCACGTCTCTGACCAAATTCCTGATGTAACTCCTGCGGTTGAGCAGGTCCACCATGCGATCACGGGCGTGTGTCTTCCCTTTATCGTTGCCCGCGGCGGATGCAGCATCCCACTCGTTCCAATACTCACGCAATTCTTCGAATAGAGCTTCGAACTTTCCCTCTAGCGACTTCTTCTGCTCCTGTAGTTCCGTAGTGAGCGCGGCGTCCTGCTCGCCCATCTTCTTGTTCGCGCGCGCTTCTTCCAGTTGCATGTTCAGCTCGAAAACTTCCTCCAGCAGATCAGGAGGAACAATCTGCCTCTTCTCGCCGGTCTTTCGCGCGTCTTCCGTCGCGGCTTTCGACTGGCCTTCGAGTTCCACGCCTTCGAGCTTCAGCAAATATTCTGTTCGGCGAATCGGATCTTTCAGCGTGCGATACGCATCGTTCAGCCGTGAACTCTGCTCCAGGCTCCACTCCTGTTCGCGGCCATCGCTCCCGGCATAAATATCAGGATGCAGCCTCCGGCTGAGGGCATAGAATTCGCGCTCCAGCTTTGCCGAATCGATACTCAATTGCCTCGGCAGGCCAAAGAACGAAAAGTAATCGACAGGTTGCGGCGGCTGTACTTTTCCGCAAGATTTGCAGAACTGGGCGGCACGCATGTCACCGCATGACCAGCATTCGTGCGTTGCCGTCGTCAACACAATCAAATTTGCGTCAGTAGCCATAGTCAAAATCGCAGAACGCTCCCGCCGAAACCGATTGTGAGGAGCAAGCCTGCGCGGACAGGAGTGTCCGCGCCACACGTGGTCTAGCCTGAGAAAGACGTGCCGCAGCCACAGGACTTCTGTGCATTAGGGTTCACGAAGACGAATCCCTGCTGCATCAACGTCTCCTGATAGTCGAGTGTCATTCCGTGCAGATAGATGAAAGACTTCGGATCGACAAAAACCCGCACATCCTCAAACTGAAATATGCGGTCACGCTCGCGCGGCTGTGAGTCGAAGCGAATGTTGTAGCTCAGACCGGAACAACCGCCGCCCTGCACGCCGACGCGCAATCCGCCCTGTTCCGGCGACACGCCTTCCTTCGCCATCGCGGAACGAATTTTCGCGATGGCCTTCTCGGTGACCTGAATGCCCTTTGCAGGCGCGGTCTTTGGCGGCTCTGTGGTGATCGTCGTCATGATCAAGTACAACCCGGCTGCTGCGGTTCTTACGCCTTTGCTTCAACCGGGACTGGAGTCGCGGCGCTCTGCTTCTTTTTCCAGTCGCCGATCGCCGCACGGATCGCATCTTCCGCCAACACCGAGCAATGAATCTTGACCGGGGGAAGCGCAAGCTCCTTCACGATTTCGGTGTTCTTGATCGCGAGCGCTTCGTCGATTGTCCTGCCCTTGACCCACTCGGTCGCAAGCGAAGAAGAAGCGATGGCGGAGCCGCAGCCGAAGGTCTTGAACTTGGCGTCTTCAATGACATTGGTCTGCGGATTCACCTTAATCTGCAGCTTCATGACGTCGCCGCACTCAGGCGCGCCAACCAGGCCGGTCCCGACTTCGGAACTGTTCTTGTCCATCGAGCCGACATTGCGAGGATTGTTGTAGTGATCGATTACTTTGTCGCTGTATGACATGTGTCCTCTCCAAACATTTTCAAAGTTTCAAGGTCTAAAAGTTTCAAAGTTTCGAACTCAAAGGTTACAAGGCGTTGAAACCTTGAAACCTGCGAAACATTGAAACCTTACTCTGCTGCCCACTTCACCGACTTCAAATCAATTCCTTCTTTCGCCATCTCGTAAAGCGGCGAAAGTTCCCGCAGTCGCTGCACGGTCTCAGTGACGCGTTCGGCGACGTAGTCAACTTCGGCTTCGGTGTTGAATCGTCCAATCCCAAATCGGATCGAACTGTGCGCGAGGTCGTCGCCCGTGCCAAGCGCCTTCAATACATAAGATGGTTCAAGCGTTGCAGAGGTGCATGCGGATCCGCTTGAAACTGCAACATCGTTAATACCCATCAGCAACGACTCGCCTTCAACATAAGCAAAGCTGATGTTGAGGTTCTGCGGCAATCGGTGCTCCATGGAGCCGTTGATATACACCTCGTCGAGGCCGGACATGATCTTGTTCTTCAGGCGATCGCGCAAGCCAGCCAGGCGTACCGACTCCTGCGGCATCTCTTCGTGACAGATTGCGCATGCCTTTCCAAGACCCACGATTCCTGGTACGTTCAGTGTTCCCGAACGCATTCCCCGCTCGTGGCCGCCACCGTCAATGATTGGCGAAAGTTGAACGCGCGGAGTCTTCCTTCGAACATACAAAGCGCCCACGCCCTTCGGCCCGTACATCTTGTGCGCGGAAATCGAAACCAGATCAAGGTTCTGCTTGTTTACGTCGATAGGAACCTTGCCGACCGCTTGCGTCGCGTCCGTGTGGAAGATCACGCCCTTTTCGTGACACAGCCTGCCGATCTCCGCGATCGGCTGCAACACGCCGATTTCGTTGTTCGCGGCCATGATCGTGACCAGGATGGTCTTGTCATCGATCGCGCGTTTTAAGTCATCAAGATCGACAAGGCCGTCTTTCTGAACAGGAAGATAGGTCACCCTGAAGCCGTACTTCTCCAGCCGCTTGCAGGTATCGAGCACGGCCTTATGCTCCGTGACTGCGGTGATGACGTGGTTGCCCTTTTCGCGATACATCTCCGCGACGCCCTTGATTGCGAGGTTGTCGCTTTCGGTCGCGCCCGAGGTGAACACGATCTCCTTGGGCGTCGCGCCAATCAATTTGGCGATGCGCTCGCGCGCGGTTTCCACTCCTTCTTCACCCGCCCATCCGAAAGAATGGTTGCGGCTCGCGGCATTGCCGAACCGGTCGGCGAAATAGGGCAGCATCTCTTCCAGCACGCGCGGATCGACCGGGGTGGTCGCGTGATTATCCATGTAGATCGGCAGCTTCACTCCGCCATTCGCTTTCGCCGCCAATCTCTCTTCAACTAAAGTGGTTACTTCCGTAGCCATGATTGCCTCTCAAAACTGCTTCGAGTTTCCAGTTTCAAGTTTCGAGTGAGCCGCGCGAAACTTGAAACACGAAACTTGAAACTACTTGCCTATTCTCACCAAGTCTTCGACCGTATGGACTTCTTCTTCGTCCTTCATCTCAGAGATACTGATGCTCTTCAAAACCTGCTCGATGCTGTCATTCACCCGCCGCAATGGCTCGCGAATGGTACAGCGGCCACTTTGTCCGCATTCGCCGCGGACGGTGATGCATGAAGTGATGAACAAGGGGCCGTCAATCGCGCGAATCACCTCAAACGCCGAGATTGTTTCCGGCTTTCGGGCCAGGGTGTACCCGCCGTTCGTGCCGTGCTGCGAAACCAGCAGCCCAGCCTTTACCAGGCGCTGGAGAATTTTTGCCAAAGCCTCAGTCGGAATACCGTAGCTTTCTGCCACATCCTTCGCGCTGCACGCGCCACCATGCCCGTGCTCAGCGAGGTGTTTCATCGCCATCAGGCCGTAATCGGCTTTCTTGGTCAGCTTGAGCATTTATCTAAAATCCGACCTTTCCAGTCGGATATTGAAATTCTAGCTCTAGCCCGAGCCAGAGCGCAAGCCGAAGCAGTCAGTGGGGATGCAACGCATTCAGTGGTAATCCCAATCAGCTGAGTGGTTTGCCTTTTTACGACATTTTTAGTCGGATATTTATTTTGACCGCGATTTCTGGCTTGACAACGACGCGGTTTCGGCTAAAAAATACGGCAATTTCCGGCGCAACGGCCAGCTTGCCGGCCAAAGCCAGAACCCCGGAATTTATGAATCCAACCCGCCCTGCTCAGTCTCCCACGGTGAGAACCGATCCCAAGGAATGCAAGCACCCACGCGTACGAGTCGTCGCGCGTGAAGAAGAGGCCGAATTCGTCGAGTGCATCGAGTGCGGCGAGGTCTTCGAGTCCAGCGAATTCAGAGATATGGATATTGAAGAGAGCAAGCTGAAAGAGATCTAGCCATCAGCCGTCAGCCATCAGCCGTCAGGAAAAACCTAACCAGGGTTTTCCTGACGGCTGATGGCTGACGGCTATTTCAGCGCCATTCCCGCTTCCGCCGAAAAATCCATCGAGGCAAATTGTCGCGCGAGAAATTTTGGGTATGCGGCCGCGGCGATCATCGCGGCGTTGTCAGTAGAAAGTGGGCGCGACGGGAAGTAGACGTCCAGGCCCTGTTTTGAGGTTTCCTCTTCAAAAGTGCGGCGCAGTTCGTTATTCGCAGCAACCCCGCCGGTCACGAGGACGGTTGCGACTTCGCACTGGCGCGCCGCAGCCAGGGTCTTCCGGACCAGATCTTCCACGATCGCCCGCTGGAACGAGGCAATCAAGTTCAGCGTCTGCTTGTCACAGTTCGCGAGATAGTCTTCGAGCTTAGGCTTTGAAATCTTCGCCAAGGCACTGCGGCGCGATTCAATCGAACCGCGAAGATTGTGAGTTTCGACGTACCGAAGCACCGCCGTCTTGATCCCGCTGTATGAGAAATCAAATCGCGACTGTGCCAGGGTGCTTCGCTTCTCGCGATTTTCCAGAGACGGGAATTTGCGATCGGCATGTTTAATTTGGGCCGGTGGAAACTTCACAGCCCGTGGATCTCCGTGCGTCGCAAGCTTATCAATCACGGGTCCGCCCGGATAGCCGAGGCCGAGCAGTTTGGCAACTTTATCAAAGGCTTCGCCAGCGGCGTCATCTCGCGTGTGGCCGATGTTTCCGTACGACCAGCTCTCGCCCACCTGCTTGGCTAGATAAAGATGGGTGTGCCCGCCCGAGACGACCAGTGCCAGAACAGGGAAGCGCAACTCGCGATTGCCTTTCTGCCGCTCTTCCAACAGCACGGCATGAATGTGCCCTTCCAGATGATTGACCGCAATAAGCGGCTTCTCAAGTGCGAATGCCAGCGCCTTCGCATAGCTGATCCCCACCAGCAGCGCTCCGGCTAGCCCCGGTCCCTGCGTGACTGCGAGTGCGTCCACAGTTTCGTAACTCCTGTCGGCCTCGGCCAATGCCTGTCTCACCACCGGAACAATCGCCCGTAAGTGTTCCCGCGAAGCAAGCTCCGGGACAACTCCTCCGTAGGGCTGGTGGGTCGCAATCTGCGAGGCAACAATGTTCGAGATCATCTGCTCGCCCGAACGTACCACCGCCGCCGCAGTCTCGTCACACGAGCTCTCAATGCCAAGGATGTAGGCCATCTTGTCCGATGATTATTGCAGATGATTAAGGTCGGGCAAAACAGGTTTCAAAGTTTCAGGGTTTCAAAGTTTCGCCGCCTGCTCCGGGACGCTCTGAATTGTGAAACCTTGAAACCTTGAAACCTGAAACCTCCTCTTGCCCCACGCCTCACTATGTACTAATATCCAACTACACCGGAGAGGAGGTGGTCTGATGACAAGTTCTGACAGTTATTTATGTACCCATAGACCAGGTGAGGTGGCTGAGACTTAGAGCGGTCGCTCTGAGTGCTTCGCAGCTCGACCGGTGAGTGGGATTGCCGTCCGGCGAAGGTCGCGCCGGAAATGGCAGTCGCAAAGACCCGGAGTTCGCCGAAGTGGCCACACCAAAGTCCCTTTCCGGGACCCTCAGACGTGACCACCTCTTGGTAAATCCACAACAGTCCACCGAATGGCCCGCAGAATCAAACCTGCGGGCCATTTGCTTTTGCGGAGTGCAGGTTGTGCTATATAGCATGCCTGCGCTAGGCTATTCATTCACGACAAGCGAGGAGTGACTCGCGTCGGCAGCTATATAGCATCAGGAGGAACATCTTGCCGGACAAGAACGGTTTCCCCCACTTCATGCTCAAGGAAATCTTCGACCAGCCGCAGGGGCTGCGCGACACCATCATGCCGCGCGTTTCATTGCCGGACGGAGACGTTCGCATTGCGACGGAGGTCCGGGTTGATCCGCTAGAGCTGCGACGTTTGCGTCGAATCAATATTGTCGCTTCGGGAACCAGCCGTCACGCGGGCCTGGCCGGCCAGTATATGTTTCAGGACCTCGCCCACGTGTTCGCCGACGTTGATTATGCAAGCGAGTTTGAGTATCGAAATCCACCGATCGGGCCGGAGGAACTGACCATTGTTATTACTCAGTCGGGGGAGACCGCCGATACCATGGCAGCCCAGCGGCTTGCGCGTAAAAAAGGCTCCCGCAGCGTTGCGATCACGAATGTCATAAATTCGACCGTGGCGAATGAGGCGGACGGTGTTCTCTATACGCACGCCGGCCCGGAGATCAGCATTGCCTCGACGAAAGCATTCACTGCCCAGATGGCAGTGCTGTTTCTGACCGCAATGTATCTCGCCAAGGTACGCGAACAACTTCCGCGAGAGTCCGCGCGGCGCTGGATTGAGGAATTGATCGCCCTTCCGGAGAAGACGCAAGCCACGCTCAAATGGGCAGACACTTGCCGCGAGCTTGCTCAACGATATCACCGCTACGAAGATTTTCTCTTCCTGGGTCGCGCGATTCACTATCCAGTCGCGATGGATGGGGCATTAAAGCTCAAAGAAGTTTCCTACGTGCACGCCGAGGGATACCCAGCAGGCGAGGCGAAACACGGCCCCAAGGCGATCATTGACGAAGAACTTCCGGTGGTAATGATTGCAACCTGCGATCGCAACGACGAGGGCTCCAAGATACGCTACGAAAAAAGCATCGCCGACATGGGCGTATACAAGAAGCAAGGCGCCAGGATTATCGCGCTGGCATCCGAGGGCGACGAGGGTGTCGCCAAACTCGCCGACCACACGATTTTCATTCCGCCTGCTCCGGAATTACTGGCGCCAATTCTGGAGATTGTGCCGCTGCAGTTGTTTGCGTATCACGTCGCTCTCGCGAGAGGACTGGACGTGGACCGGCCTCGCAATCTGGTGAAGGCCGTAACTCAGGACTAGCGACGGTTTAATGCCGCTGCGCCGCGTAGTTCGCTGGCGCAGTTTCCTTGCCGGAGAGCGTCTCCCATCCGCGGCGGGACAAGTCCCAGAAGATCAGATAGCCGGCCACGCCGGCGACGGCCAGCATCAGCAGGCCGCTGAGCCAGCTGCCGAAAATCAGTTTGCCGATTCCAAACAAACACCCATAAACCAGAATGATTCCCATGATCCAGTTGAAGCCATTGCCGGTGAGATCGCGGACCTCCGGCAGTTCGGGTACCAGCTTCGCAATGCGCCCCCAGCCATAGACGGCAGGATGTACGCGGCGATAGAAATCAACCAGTGTCGCTTCTGTTTCAGGCTTGGTAAAGAGGGTCACGAGCAACCAGGCGACGGTTGTGATCGCACCTGTGATCAGGGACTTCTTCGCATATACGACCGCGTCACTGCCCGAGAACGCCACTCCACGAAGTGCCAGAGTCACAGCGGCCGCTGCAACCATCGCGGAGATTTCGCTCCAGGCGTTGATACGCGACCAATACCAGCGCAGGATGTAAACGGCTCCAGTACCAAAACCGATTTCGAGCACCAGTCCCCATCCCTGGCCGATCGAATTCAGCTGCGAGGCGGTGTATCCGCTCACCAGCACGAGCAAAACTGTGAACAGACGGCTCATCAGGACGTAGTGTCGTTCGCTCGAATCCCGCACCATGAAGCGTTTGTAGAGATCGTTGACAAGATACGAGCATCCCCAGTTCAACTGCGTTCCTACGGTTGACATAAATGCAGCCAGAAATGCCGCGACCATCAAGCCGCGAAGAGCGGGAGGAAGGTAATCGCGCAGCACCATCACATAACCCTGCTCGGGATTCTGCGCGAAGGCGAGACTGGGATGAATGCCGCCGTTTGGTGAATAGACGACGATTGCGACCAAAGCAGTGATGATCCACGGCCAGGGGCGTAGCGCGTAATGTGCGATCTGAAACCACAACGTCGCGCCCAGGGAGTTCTTTTCGTCTTTGGCGCTGAACATTCGTTGAGCAACGTATCCGCCGCCGCCCGGCTCGGCACCCGGATACCACGCCAGCCACCACTGCATGCCGAGGTAGACCACGAAGGTCAGCACCGGCAAGGACCACAGCGCTTCACCGGTGAGTCCCTTGGAAAAGTCTGGCAAGAACGCAGTCGGATCGGACGTAGCCTGACCACTTGCCTCAACATTGCTTCGAATGGCGGTCAGGCTCTCTTGCATCTGGTGCATGCCGCCGATCTTCGCCACTGCTACCCATGCCAGCACAATGATCATCGTCATCTTCAGCGCGAACTGGAACAGATCTGTAACCAGCACGCCCCAGAGGCCGCCGATGAACGTGTAAAGGCCGGTGAACGGGATCAGAACAAAAATGCAGATCGCGAGCGCAGTGTTCTGCGGATCGCCGAGGGTGTAATGACCAAGAACCCCGAGGTTGAGCACCGTTCCACGATCGATGATCGGTCCCAGCAGCACGGTGATAATGCTCACCATGGCCTTCGTAACCCAGCCGAGGATGAAGCAGTTCATGAATAGCCCGAGATAAACAGCCTTGAATCCGCGAAGAAATGCCGCCGGCTTTCCGCCGTAACGGATCTCAACGAATTGAACGTCGGTCAGGATTTCCGCACGGCGCCAATATCGCGCGAAGAAAAAGACGGTCATCATCCCGCCAACGCAGAACGCCCACCAGATCCAATTCCCGGCGATTCCTTGCTTGGCAACCACACCACAAACAAAGAGTGGAGTGTCGGCCGCGAACGTGGTCGCGACCATCGAAGTACCGGCCAGCCACCAGGAGACATCCCGGCCGGATACGAAGAATTCTTCAGTGTTGCCGCTGGCGCGCCGCCGATAGTAAATGCCGATTGCGAGATTCACCAGCAAGTAGCCGACGATCACGGCCCAATCGGTTGAGGTGAGAGGCATCTGGTCTCCGTTTAAACCGGGGATGAGTTCAGCGGAATCGTCGTATGAACAATGTGTGTCGTTCGGAGCGATAGAACCCGATCACGTATACCACAGGTTTGCCGTTTGCAGCGTGAATCACCTGCCGAATTCGCAGAACTGACGCCCCCCGCGGCACCTCCAGCAGTTGGGCGACGCGCGCATCGGCGGCGGTTGCATCCACTTCCTCATCCGCGTAAGTAATCTCAACGTTGTAATCCCGCTCAAGCGTAGCAAACAGTGAGGAACGCCCAAGGGGTGCGCGGACCAACCCGGGAAAGTCGCTTGCGGGCAAATAGCACGCTTCCAGCGCGAATGGCTCTTCCGCGGTGTGCCGGACGCGTTCAATCTTGATCATCTGGCTGCCGACCGGCAGATTCAGCCGTGCAGCGATCTCCTCTTCATCTTCGATAATCTTCGCAGTAACGATCTTTGAATTGGGAGCGAGGCCACGGCTCGACATCTGCTCGGTGTAGCTCATCAGCTTGTTGAAGTGAATGCGCGGTGGGGCCACAAAAGTGCCCGCGCCTCGCCGGCGCTCAACGATGCCTTCGCTCTCCAGCCCGGCGAGAGCATGGCGCGCGGTCATCAGGCTTACGCGATGTATCCTGGCAAGTTCCCGCTCCGAGGTGACGGCATCGCCCGGCTTCAATTCTCCGGCGTCGATCCTCTCCCGGATTGATCCCTGAATTCTCTGATACGCGGGCAAACCATTCTGCCCATTTTGTGCCATAACCAGTTCCGTTTTGGGTGGCTGTAGCTCTAAAAAAGGTGTTAGCTGCTATATAGCTCAATAAAGAAGAAATGTAAAGGTGCAAAAATGAATTTCGCCGATTTATTTGGGCAAGAATGGCCAAATGGCGCCGAGCACTCGCTGATGCTATATAGCAAAGCTACTGCTACCGAGTTTTCCCGAGCGATCCAAAGGGCCGGACACGTGTCGAATCGGATACTTGCCTGCGCCACTTGTCATCAACTAGACAATCAGTTTCTCCGATGTATACTCCGGCACAATACAACATCGTGCCACGCGAGGACAGATGAAATTTCCTACTGGCTGTCGCGGTTTCAGGGTGCAACTGCGAACCAAAATAGCAGCGCTGCTCTCCCTGCTCTTCTTTGCTCTGGCGTTGCCTGGGCCCACCAAAGCGGCCGAACCAAACGATGATGGCACCACAGCCAAAGTGCTCTCGCTCGAGCAATTGTGGAACCAGGCGGAAGTCGCCCAGGATATTCGCTCGCTCAATCAAGTCCTGGCAGACACATTCATTTACGTCGATGTGGACGGCAGCTTGCAAAACAAGACGGAGTTCATCAACGGCGTAACCCGGCGCGCCGAACACATTGACAGCATTCGCAGCGAATCCATGTTGAGCCACGTACACGGAAATACCGTCATCGTCACTGGTGTCTATCATGAAAAGGGAACCTTGAATGGCAAGCCTTATTACCATCACGGGAGGTTCACCGATACCTGGATCAAAGAGGGCAGCGCATGGCTTTGCGCCGCCAGTCAGTCCACGCTGATACCAAAATAGATTCTCCAGGTCCGCAATACCCCTCGGCTGAAACCTACAAGCATCTCAGGACGTATAAAACGCGATTACCGGCGCTGGCTCGACTGTGCACGGGAGGGTAGAAATTGTGCAATCGGTTGCGCTGAGAAAAATTGCTTCGGCGTTTGAAGCATCCCACAATACAATGTAAGCCTTCTCGCCCGGTCGAGAGGCAGCAGCCGATTTTCGTATGCACATCCTGATCACCACCGACACCATGAACGGAATCTGGACCTACACGCGCGAGCTGGCGTCAGGACTGATGGGGCGCGGCTTCCGAGTCACCATGGTGAGTTTCGGCGAGATCCCCATGCCCGAGCAGACAGCGTGGATGGAGAGGTTCCCTGACCTGCGCTACATACCGACCGCATTTCGGCTGGATTGGATGGAACATGGCGAAGAGCACTTTGAAGAAGCTTCCGAGTTTCTGTGTTCTCTGATTCATGATTGCCGACCGGATCTGTTGCACGCGAATCATCTCGGCTATGGCGCACTGAAGTGCCGGCTGCCGCGAGTGGTGGTGGCGCATGGTGATCTGGTGACATGGTGGAAGGCAGTGCATGGGCGGGAGCCGAAAGAAAGTGCTTGGTTGCGATGGTACCGCCGCACAATTGCCGAGGGTCTCGCTGCTGCCGATGCCGTGGTCGGACCCAGCGAGTGGATGCTCGGAGCTTTGAGGGCTGCCTACGGAAGTGGCGGTCGAGAGTCGGTGATCCACTATGGACGGAATCCGGTGCTCTTCAATCCATACGTAAAGAAAGAGGATTCCGTGCTTTCGGTGGGTAGGCTGGTCGACCCGGCAAGGCAGGTGAATCTGCTTACATTGCAAAAGCAAACGGTTCCAGTGTGCATAGTTGGAACAGAAACGCTGGAGCAGAAGCCCGCAACGTTCCGCGCGGACGTGAAATTCACCGATGGATGCACGGGTGTCGCCGTGAAGGGTGCGCAAACCGAAACGCAATTGCGCCTGCTGTACAGCAAAGCTGCCATGTACGCAGGCACCGCGCGTTACGAACCCGCGGGCATGAACCTGATTGAAGCCGCGTTGTCGCGATGTGCGCTGATTTTGAACGATATCCCTTCTCTGCGCGAAATTTGGGGACAAGCTGCCGTCTATTTCCGGACGAACGATGCCGAGAGCCTTGCTGAAGCCGTTCGGATTCTGGGCGCTGATCCGCAGATGCTGCGCAGCTTTGCCAACCGGGCTTTTCAGCGGGCGCGCGAGTGTTTCAATGCGTACAGAATGACCGATAACTACGTGCAGTTGTACAGGCGAATCCCAACTCAGCGTGCCTGGGCTGCGTAGCGAGGATCCCAACACAACCTGGAACTGGCGCCGTTCGATCTGAAACTGATATCTTCTTGAGGGACTTTCCTCTTAATTTATCCAAAGTCAGGAGTTCGCATGCCTGCGATCAAAATCACGGTTCGAAAGAATGGGCCTTATCGGATTGAGGCTCCTGAAGGTTCGGTGGAGTTAGTGGACGCCGATGGAAACAAGTACGATCTGACCGGCAAACCGGCTTTTTCTTTGTGCCGTTGCGGAGGTTCGGTGAACAAGCCTTTCTGCGACGGGACGCACAGCAAGATCGGATTCCAGGGAGCGGAAATCGCGGTCAAGAAAGCGGATGAGGGAACCGCGCCGACGAATCAATAAGCCAGCTTCCACTAAGGGTTCAATGGCTGACGACGACAAAGATCTCGGAATGGACCACGGTATCACGCGCCGCGATTTTCTTAACGGCGTTGCCGTGACCGCCGGCGCTTCCATTCTTCCGCCGCACATTGCCGCCGCACTTCAGCACGATCTGGATCCTGAAAAATCTGCAGGCTACTATCCTCCGGCTCTCACGGGGTTACGAGGCAGCCATGTCGGCGCTTTCGAAGTGGCGCACAGCTTGCGCGATGGAGATTTCTGGCAGAAAGCGGGCAAGCCAGTCAAAACCGGTGAAACATTTGATCTGATCGTTGTTGGTGGCGGAATCAGCGGTTTGTCGGCTTCTTACTTCTTCCGCAAAGCGAACCCCAACGCACGTGTTTTGATCCTCGAAAACCACGACGACTTTGGCGGGCACGCGAAACGCAACGAGTTCACCATCGGCGACCGCAAACTTCTGGGATATGGAGGATCGTTTTCTATCGAGAGCCCCGCTCCGTACAGTGCGGTCGCTAAAGGCCTGATCGAAGAGCTCGGGATTGATGTTTCGAGCTTTCCTAAACACATTGCGCGAGATATTTACTCGTCGCGTGGGCTTGTGCCGAGCGTCTTCTTCGACAAGGAAACGTTCGGCGCAGACGTTCTGACCGTAAACGCGCTTCCTGTCGGCGGTACGCACAATGAGGGCGACGAAACCCCGGAACAGAAAAAGACCTGGGACCGTTTTCTTGCGGAGGCACCACTTTCTGAAAAGGCAAAGCAAGATCTGTTGGCACTACGACGTGGTGTGGATTATTTTCCGGGCTTAAGCTCGGATGAGAAGAAAGCAAAATTGGCGCGCATCAGTTACGCCGCCTATCTGACCGACATCGCGCACGCCGATCCGCAGATCGCCAAACTTTATCAGAACGCCCCGCAGGCGCTGTTCGGGCTGGGAATTGATGCGATATCGGCGCAGGACGCCTGGGGTTTCGGGTTCCTCGGGTTTCGCGGATTGAAGCTAGATCCGGCGCCGGGCAAAGGAATGAACCGTGACGTCATTCCAAGCGAAGAAGCTGAGAACTACTTTTATCATTTCCCCGACGGCAACGCCTCGATCGCGAGATCGCTCGTACGCAGATTGGTTCCGGAGACTCTACCCGGAAATTCCATTGACGACCTGATCACAACAAAAGCGAACTATGCCAAGTTGGATGTTGAGTCGTCGCCGGTTCGCATTCGTTTGAACAGCACTGCGGTGCGGGTGCGGCATGTTGGGGGCGCTGCTTCCGCAAAGGAAGTTGAGATTACATATTCCCGCCTGGGCAAGCTTTACTCTGTGCGCGCGCCCCACGCTGTCCTCGCCTGCTGGAACATGGTGATTCCCTACATCTGCACCGAGCTCCCTGGGAAGCAAAAAGAAGCTCTGCATTTCGAAGCCAAGGTTCCCCTGCTGTACACCAACGTAGCGCTTCGAAACTGGAAAGCTTTTGAGAAGCTTGGCGTGATGGCGGTTTATGCGCCGAATGGATATCACACCTACTTCCGGCTTGATCTTCCTGTCAGTCTTGGGGACTACCACTGCTCGACATCGCCCGACGAACCCATCGTGGTCCACATGATGAAAACGCCATGTAAGCCGGGCCTGCCGGCCAGGGATCAGCATCGCATGGGACGGATCGAACTGTTCATGACTGACTTTGAAACCATCGAGCAAAGAATTCGGGAGCAGCTGGGCCGGACCCTCGGACCAGGTGGCTTCGACCCCGCACGCGACATTGCCGCGATTACAGTCAATCGCTGGCCGCATGGCTATGCCTATGAGTACAACTCTCTGTGGGACAAGTTCTGGCTGGAAGGCGGCGAACTGCCGT
>JBKPSP010000097.1:0-17730 GCA_046735175.1 Acidobacteriota bacterium | reverse complement strand
ACTTCGGCTTGACCAAATTGATGATCAGCTTCAACTCTTCCTGGCTGGCATGTCCGCTGACGTGAATAGGCGGCGAGGAGCCATCCTCATAGATCACGTGCGCCTCGCGGCGGAAGAGGTGGTCGATCATCCTGTAAATTGCCTTCTCGTTCCCAGGAATGATTCGCGATGAGAGCACGACGGTGTCGCCCTTTTCGATCTTGGCATGCTTGTGGTTGTCCACGGCCGCTCGTGAAAGCGCCGACATCGGCTCGCCCTGAGTGCCGCTGATCATCACGCAGACTTTTTCCGGCGCGAAATTCTTGACTTCTCCGGGATGGATTAACAACCCGTCAGGGATTTCGAGGTAGCCAAGATCCTCGGCGATCTCCGAGGAACTGTTCATGGAGCGGCCGATGAAAGCCACTTTGCGTCCATGCTCGAATGCCAGCTCAACCGCCAGCTTGATGCGATGAATGGACGACGAAAAGCATGAGATGAAGAGCCGGCGTTCGGTCCGCGCGAACACTTCATCAAATTTGCGGCGGACCGCCCGTTCACTCGGCGTATAGCCACGGCGCTCGACATTAGTGGAATCCTGGAGTAATGCGAGCACACCTTCTTTGCCATACTCGGCGAAAGCGTGGAGGTCGAAGAGCCGATTGTCGGTAGGCGTAGGGTCTACTTTGAAATCACCCGTATGGATGACGACCCCGAGCGGCGTATGAATGGCCAGCGAAACACAATCCACCAAACTGTGGGTCACCTGAATAGGGTGAATTGTGAACGGGCCGATTTTGAAGCGATCGCCGGGCCGAATCTCACGAAGATCAGCTTCGTCGAGCAGACCGTGCTCGTCCAGCTTGTCTTCGACGTATGCCAGGGTGAATTCCGTGCCCCAGACCGGCACTTTCAGCTCGGTAAGGATCCACGGCAACGCGCCGATATGGTCTTCATGTCCATGCGTTAGCACTATCGCCCGCACACGGTGACGATTCTCAAGCAAATAAGAAATATCCGGGACGACGATGTCTACGCCGAGGAGTTCGGCTTCGGGAAACATCATCCCAGCGTCGATGACGATGATGTCATCGCCCCAGCGTACGGCCATGCAGTTCATGCCGAATTCGCCGAGTCCGCCGAGAGGAACGATATGAAGCTTGCCGGAAGGCATGAAGGAAGCTTGATCGTAGCACAGAGCTCCGAGCTTCTAGCTGTTAGCTACCAGCGAACGATGAAGTATCTAGGGACTGCTAGAAGCTAGTGGCTAGAAGCTAGAAGCTGCCGCAGACGTTAGAATTAGAATCGTGGCAGACTCTCCCAAATCCTGGCTTCGCGGCCGAATCGAAAAAGCCCTTCAGAAGGCCCTGACGCGCGCTTACGAAACGGTCAAGGTGGATCCTGAGCGTTTTCTTCTCGAACTGCGCGCCGCCCACGGTTTGCCCGTAACCAGTTTTCAAGGCATGTACTCGGTTGAGCCTCCGGTGCTGGACACAGTTGCGGAGAAAGTCATACACGGATCAATGAGGATGGCGGCGGCCGAAGGCGCGGGTTTCGGGTTAGGCGGAATCTTTACCATCGTGCCGGATTTCAGCATTCTTGCCGCGATCACGCTGCGAACCATTCAGAAATTGAGCCTGGTCTATGGCTTCGAGTTCAACACGGACGAAGAGATGGCCGAGCTGTGGATCGCCGCTGCGAGCGCTGCGGGGGTTGATTTAGGCCGCGAATTCCTGGAAAAGAACCTGGTGAACAGGCTCATTCCGCGCATCATTCAGCGCATTGCGGCAAAGGCGAGCGCTGAGTTCGTGGAAAAGTGGGCGGGACGACTGGTGCCCGTGGTGAGTTCCTTGATCGGGGCCACTCTGAACTACTACTTCGTTCGCGGATGGGGAGAGCGGGCGCATGCCCACTTTCGGCAGAAGCATCTCGACCTGCGCCAGCGCGTACTCGAGCAACAAAGAATAGAAGCCGCCCCGCAAGCTTAAAAAGTGTGTCAGAAATGAGAATTGAAGTGGGGGACGGGCGTCCCGCCCGTCTAAGCTGCGGCGCTCTTCGGCTACAGCCAGCCCTTGGTTCTCGCAATTCTTGCCGCTTCCACACGATTCGCAGCGCCCAACTTGCTGATCGCCTCTGAAAGATAATTTCGCACAGTCCCTTCCGACAGGCTGAGCTTCTCGGCAATGTCGTAGCTGGCCATACCCTCTCCTGCAAAGCGCAGAACCTGGCGCTCACGATCGGTCAGAGGGTCGGGTTCAACCCATGCTTCTGCAGCAAGCTCAGGATCTATAACGCGCAGCCCGCTCTGGACGC
This sequence comes from Acidobacteriota bacterium, assembly GCA_046735175.1. Lineage (GTDB taxonomy): Bacteria > Acidobacteriota > Terriglobia > Terriglobales > Acidobacteriaceae > Gp1-AA145. The sequence goes on along the minus strand of JBKPSP010000097.1, from coordinate 15,438 downwards.
GGCGAACCGCTTCCGCCAACTTCTCGGCAGCCATATCTTTCAAAAGGTAGCCCGATGCACCGGCGTCAAGCGCACGGCGAAGGTAACCCGCTCGCGCAAACGTTGTGAGGATCATCACTCGGGTCGGCAGGCGGCGTTTCTTGATCTCGGCGGCAACGTCAAGCCCGCTCATCTCCGGCATTTCGATATCGGTAAGGAATATATCTGGCTTGTGGGTCACTACCGCGCTCAGCGCTTCGGCCCCGTTGCGTGCGCGAGCCACAACCGAGATGTCATTCTCGATTTCGAGCAGCGTTGCCAGCGCACCCAGGACCATGCCCTGATCTTCGGCAATGATCACGCGGATAGTCTTGCGGGCGGTTTTGGCAGGCGGGTTCAATTCGTTCCGTTAGTGCAAGGGGCGAGCGGAAATTCGAAACGCAGCTTGGTTCCAGATGAGGTTTCGCGCCGAAGGCTGCCGCCCAGGGCCTCGACTCGTTCGCGCATGCCGCGCAGTCCATTGCCTTCCGCGTGAGTGCCGCCGCGGCCGTCGTCGTTGACCTCAAGCACGCAGTTGCCATTGTTCCGGGCAACTCGCAATGTGCACTGGCGAGCATGCGCGTGGCGCACGACGTTGGTTACAGCCTCTCGCATGATCAGTGCTGCGACGCTTTCCTGTGCTGGGGACATCTGGATCTCGGCCATTTCGGTTTTCACCGCTACTCCTGCGCTTTCGAGCGCCAAAGTCGCGCGCTGCGCTTCATCGGCCAGTTTGTAGGTGCTGTAACCGCGGACCGTGCTGCGAATCTCGGCGATCGCTTCACGCGAGACTTTCTCGATATCGGCAATTTCCGTTCGCGCTTTTTCCAGGTCCTTATCGAGCAGTTTCGACGCAAGTGTGGATTTCACACTGATCAGGGTGAGCGTGTGCCCCAGAACGTCGTGCAGATCGCGGGCAATGCGTTCGCGCTCGGCGACTTTGGCGAGATGCTCGATCTCCTCGTGCGCCATCCGGAGCTTGACGTTGGCGCGATTCTTTTCTGCGAAGAAAGTGTTCGAGAGGCCCACACCAATGGAAACGATCATTGAGGCAGCCCAAAAACCCGCTGGGGCATGAAAGAAAACCGCATCAATGCCGAGAGCGGTGAGCAAGGCAGCAATGCCCAGGACTGCCCACCGTGGTTTTGGCGCAGCCCATGGGATGAACGAAGCGGTGTAAATGATGAAAACCGACGAGCCTGGATTGGTATGGCCAAGCCCTATTCCCATCGCCGCCATGCAGGCGAGCAGAACGTAGTTCCATGGAGGGCCCGTCCAGAAAATTCTGAAATACAACACCAGGAATACGGCGGTCGCTACCCCGGTGATGATCCAATCTTTTGCGGTGGCGTGATTCAGGAACAGGGGAATAATGAAAAAGGCAAGAAAAACCAGCCAAACGTACGGAGCCCAGCCATGCTCGCGGTTTGTTGGAACCAGCCCCATGTTTGTGCCTATATCTTATCGCTCATGGGAAGCGCGGCGCTTCGCCATCCACCAACCAAAACCGACCACGGCTGAAACCGGCGCGACGAACGCGAGCAGGTCCAACCTGCCGAACAGGGCGAGCAGCACGAGCGAGGCAAATATCAGATACCACGTCGTCCAACTTGCAGTCATCGAAGTCTCCATCAGCCGTTAACCTTCTGGTCGCGCTGATGACCCACCCACGCCACACCTAGGCAAATCAAAGTGAATCCGATCAGCGATTCCCAATGCAAAAGCTGCGAGCCGCCCATACTGGCGCCGACTTGTGCGAACGCGAGCTGCGACAAATGGTAGGGCGGAAGAAACAGCGCGATCTTCTGTATGAAATGCGGAAGGAACATGATCGGCATCCACAATCCTGAGCAGAACGACATCGGCAAGTAAAAGAGATTGATCACGGCGGGCGCCGAGGTTGGAGTTGCGAAGTAGCCGATCGCCAGCCCCATCGCATAGAAGGGAACAGTGCCGCAGATCAGCGTCAGCACCAGTTTCATCGCGGTGATCGGGGCCATCTGGACCCCGCCGAATGCGACTCCCAAAGCCAACAGCATGAGAACATCAATCGAACTGAAGATCAGGCTCATAACCAATTTCGCGAGGAAATACGCATAGGGCGGCATGGGACTGGCCTTCTTCACCAGCAGCCATCCCATTCCGCGATCGCCCGCGAGTCCGGCCGCAGTTCCGAACAGGGAAGCTCCCATCACCCCGAAGGTCCCGTAAGCGGGAATTAGGTAGGCGGCTGCGGTGACGCTGCCGATCGACTGCCTTCCCATCACCAGCCCGAACAACACGTAAAACATCAGGGGCACGATTACGGTTGAGACGAAGTAAATGGGAAAGCGGAGCGCTTTCAGGAACTCGTATTTCGCCTCCTTGAAGCAGATCCTGATCGGGTTAGGCGCCAGCATTGCCGCCGGACTGATCACTGCAGAGCCGCTTGCCATAAAGTCTCCTATGCGTCGTTTCGGGTTAGCGCCAGGAATGCCTCTTCCAGGCCGGCGCTGGTAACTTCCAGGCTCGAAAGGTTGAGGTCGAGGCTGAAAAGAGTGCGAAGCACGCCTTCTGCATCAGTCGTCTGAATGACTAACGCATCCCTGTCGCTCTGGACTGCCAGAACGCCTGGAATAGTTTTAATCAGTGAGTGACTGAGCTGGGTGACGCAGCGAATCCTCTTGCCTCCCGTGCGGGCCTTGATTTCCGCGGGCGTGCCCTCCGCGATGATGGTTCCCTTGTTGATGACAGCAATGCGATCCGCAAGCGCATCCGCTTCTTCGAGGTAGTGCGTGGTCAACACCACGGTTTTACCGCGCCCGAGCATGGCCCGAATTTCCTGCCACAGCAGGTGGCGTGCTTCCACATCGAGGCCGACTGTTGGTTCATCGAGAAACAGAAGGTCGGGATCTCCGCATATGGCCAGCGCGAACAGTACCCGCTGCTTCTGTCCGCCCGAGAGGTCTCCGAACTTGCGATTGGCGATGTTTTCAATTCCTGCGATCGCGAGAGCTTCAGCCATGCGCAGCGGCCTGGGATAGTACGACGAAAAAAGATCGAGATGCTCTCGCACCCGCAAAGTCTCCGGAACGCGGCCGACTTGGAGCATGGCTCCGACGCGCGTGTGCGTGGCAGTGTGAGAAGGATTGCCGCCAAAGACAGAAACCTTGCCGGTAGTGGGCCGCAAGAGGCCGAGGAGCAGCTTGATCGCGGTAGTCTTGCCCGCGCCATTCGGCCCGAGCAGGGCTGTGAGTTGGCCGGCGCGCACGCTGAAGTTGAAATCTGTGAGCGCGCGGACCGCGCCAAAGTTCTTGTTGACAACCTCAAATTGCGCAACCTGGTCATGGCCGCGTTCGCTTCTGATGGGAAAGATTTGAGCTGTTACCATATGCCGCCTGGCGTGAGTTTTCTCACGGTATTGGCATGATCCCGCACAGCCGAAAACGGCAACAGTGCCGATCATCACCATCGCTGGCTGACAAATGTCACGCGGCGGCCGGTGTCGCAAGTCGCGTATAATTCCAGCTTTTCGGAGCCTGCGCGCTTAATGAAAATTCGGCCGGGGATCGAGATCGCCGCACTCACAGACGTGGGCTGCCAGCGCGAGAACAATGAGGACAGCTACGGCTATTGGGAGTCCGATGACGACGCCGTTTTTGCGCGGCTAGGGCGGCTGGCCATTGTCGCCGATGGGATGGGGGGTCACGAAGGCGGGCAGATTGCGAGCCACATCGCCGTGGATGCCATTCAGGAGAGCTACGCAAATACCACGGCTGCGGACCCGCAGCAGGCATTAGTCACCGCGCTGGGCGATGCGCACCGTCGCATCCAGCAACGCGCTCGCGAAGACGCTAACCTGCAGGGAATGGGCACGACGTCCACCGCCTTCGCGATCGTTGGCCGCCAGCTTCACTACGCACACGTTGGGGACAGCCGCTTGTATCTTCTGCGAAATGGCACGCTGAAAGTGTTGTCACGCGACCACTCTTTGGTCGCGCGCCTGGTGGAGACTGGATTGATCCGCGAAGAAGAGGCCGAGAATCATCCCCAGAAACATGTCTTGACTGCCGCGCTTGGCGTGGCTGCCGACATCGAACCTGATGCTCCCGCGCAGCCGATAGCGCTCGAGAATTCAGATATCGTAGTCATTTGCACCGACGGCCTGTGGGGCCAGCTCACCGAAAAGGAACTGCGGGAGATCCTGGTTTCACAGAAACCCGCGCAGGCATGCCAATCCCTGATACGCCTGGCGAAGGAGCACGGCGGCCCCGATAATCTCACGCTCCAGATCGCCCATGTAGTCGCCGCATAATCCTGAGGAATTTCTTTTCCGGGGTTGCAAACTTATGCGTTCATCGGGAATCTAAGTACAGTGCTTGAAGGCCTAAGTATCTAATAATCAACAGGTTAAAGAAAGGAGAGATTGGGTCTGTATTTGCATGTCATCTATGTCTATTTAATAGATAGACATTATGGTACAGTAAAAACATGAAGATCTCCCAAAAAGGACTGTATGCCCTTCAGGCCATGATGATGCTTGCGCGTCATCACAACCAGGGCGCAATCCGCATCCGCGACATCGCCTACGAAGAGGAGCTTCCGGAAAAATTCTTAGAACTGATTTTGCTGGAACTCAAGAACGCGCGGCTGGTTGAAAGCGTGCGCGGCGCAAAAGGTGGATATCAACTTCGGCGCTCTCCTGCAGAGATCCATTTGAGCGAAATCATTCGCCTGATCGATGGACCGCTGGCCCCGTTCGGCGATGCGGAGCAGTTGCGCAGCCTGATCGATCGCGATGCGGAACATCGGGCGCTCTATCAGGTTTTCCTCGACGTGCGCGATGCAGCCGCGAAGATTCTCGACAGTACTTCACTGGCAAATATCGCGAACCCTTCTTCGGGACGAGGGAAGGGCCGCAAGAAAAAGACTGAAGCGGAAATTCTGCCGATGGTGGTGCACGGCAATACTACGAAAGGTGAACGATGAGCAAGAAATTATCCCTGGTTGTCGGAATCTCACTTTTGTTGTTGGCGGGCCTGGCGCAGGCCGGCACCGTAACCCTTCTGAATGTTTCTTATGACCCGACGCGCGAACTTTATCAGGATTACAACGTCGCGTTTGCGAAGTACTGGAAGGCCAAGAGTGGCAACGATGTGCAGGTGCAGCAGTCGCACGGTGGTTCGAGCAAACAGGCGCGCGCGGTGATCGACGGCCTGCAGGCCGATGTGGTCACATTGGCGCTCGCGTACGACATCGACGCCATCGCGCAAAACGCGAAACTCCTGCCCGGCAATTGGCAATCGCGTCTGCCCAACAACAGTTCGCCATACACCTCGACCATCATCTTCCTGGTGCGCAAAGGGAATCCCAAGGCCATTAAGGATTGGGACGACCTGATCAAGCCTGGCGTTTCGGTGATCACGCCCAACCCGAAAACCTCCGGTGGCGCGCGCTGGAATTACCTGGGTGCGTGGGGATATGCGCTGAAGAAATCCGGTGGCGACGAGAACAAAGCGAAAGATTTCATTGCGAAGTTGTACAAGAACGTGCCAGTCCTCGATTCCGGCGCCCGAGGCGCAACTACTACCTTTGTCGAACGCGGAATCGGTGATGTTCTGATCGCATGGGAAAACGAAGTTCTCCTGGGAGCGAAAGACCTCGGGAAGGACAAATTCGAGATCGTCGTTCCATCCATGAGCATTCTCTGCGAACCGACGGTAAGCGTGGTCGACAAGGTTGTCGACAAGAAGGGAACGCGTGCGGTCGCCGAAGAGTATCTGAAATATCTCTACAGCCCGGAAGGGCAGGAGATCGCCGCCAAGCGCTATTACCGTCCGCGGTCACAGGAGGTAGCGAAGAAGTACGCGAGCCAATTTCCGAACGTTAAGCTGTTCACGCTGGCGGAGATCGTGGGCGACTGGCAGAAAACGCAGAAGACTCATTTCGCTGATGGAGGCGTTTTCGATCAGGTATACCAGCCCCAGTAGAGTTCGCATCGTAAGTGAGCTAAGAACAGATGGCATTCAGACTTAAACAAAAAAGCGTGCTGCCGGGATTCGGGCTTTCACTGGGATTCACCGTCCTGTATTTGAGCCTGATCGTTCTGATTCCGCTTTCGGCAACTTTCCTGAAAGCGTCGTCGCTGACCTGGCCGCGGTTCTGGCACATCGTGACGGCCCCGCGCGCGATTGCTTCCTACGAGCTCAGCTTCGGGGCCTCGGCAATTGCCGCGGCCCTCAATCTCTTTTTCGGCTTGATCGTTGCTTGGGTGCTTGTCCGCTATAAGTTTCCCGGCAAGCGGCTGTTCGATTCCATGGTGGACCTGCCATTTGCTTTGCCGACCGCAGTGGCCGGCATCGCTCTCACGGCGATCTACTCGAGCAATGGGTGGATCGGGCAGTATCTGCAGCCGCTCGGCATAAAGGCCGCTTACTCGCGGCTAGGAGTCATCATCGCACTGACGTTTACTGGTCTTCCCTTTGTTGTTCGCACCGTGCAGCCCGTGCTTGAGGACCTTGATAAAGAGATGGAAGAAGCGGCAGCCAGTCTGGGAGCGGGGCGTTGGCAAACCATCACTCGCGTAATTCTGCCCGCGATCATGCCGGCGGCGCTGACCGGTGTAACCATGGCGTTCGCGCGCGCGGTTGGTGAGTACGGCTCGGTCGTGTTCATCTCGGGCAACATGCCGATGAAGACTGAGATCACGCCGCTTCTGATCATCACGAAACTTGAGCAATACGACTACGCAGGCGCTACGGCCATCGCCGTGGTGATGCTGGTCGTGTCGTTCACCATGCTGCTGACGATCAACCTGATGCAGGCGTGGAGCGGCCGGCGTATGCGCAGCTCGGAGGGAAGCGAACTCGCGTTGCGCGAGGCTTAATCTGCACGGGCGGACCGCCTGTGCCAAAAGGGATCTATGGCGACAGCACTCACATTAAGAAGTCTTTGGGCCGCTCCTGACAGAGCGGCGCAGGCGACGACGGAAGGTACTTGGGTCCGCTGGTCGCTTATCGCGGTGGCAGTTCTTTTTCTGGGAACGTTTCTGTTCCTGCCGCTGGCGGTCGTATTTGTCTCGGCGTTTGCGAAAGGCGTATCTGTTTACTTTGCCGCCCTGCGCGAGCCGGATACTCTGGCGGCAATTCGCCTCACGCTGCTTGCCGCCGGTGTTGCCGTGCCAATGAACATGATCTTTGGCATTGCCGCGGCCTGGGCGATCGGCCGTTTTGAATTTGTTGGCAAGAGTTTCCTGATCACCCTGATTGACCTGCCATTTTCGGTTTCGCCCGTGGTCTCCGGCCTTATTTACGTCTTGATCTTCGGATTGCAAGGGTTACTTGGCCCATGGCTGGCGGCGCACGATCTAAAGATCATTTTCGCGGTGCCGGGAATCGTGCTCGCGACCACATTTGTGACATTTCCCTTCGTTGCACGCGAACTCATTCCGCTCGTACAGGCGCAGGGAAACGAGGAAGAAGAGGCGGCCCTGACACTCGGTGCTAGCGGATGGCAGACGTTTTTCCGGGTCACGCTCCCCAACATCAAGTGGGGTCTTCTTTACGGCGTCATTCTCTGCAATGCCCGCGCCATGGGTGAATTCGGCGCGGTATCGGTCGTCTCCGGGCACATCCGTGGGCTCACCAACACCATGCCGCTGCAGATCGAAATCCTCTACAACGAATATCAGTTCGCGCCGGCCTTCGCGGTTGCCTCGCTGCTTGCATTGCTGGCGCTGGTGACCCTGGTCGTGAAGAGCGCTGTTGAATGGAAGGCCCGCAAGCACGACGAACAGCAGGACTCGGCAGTTGCCCCCGTCGCCGGACCCGTAATGACTGCCCTTCCTGGAGTAAAAGCCGCATGAGCATAGAAGCCATTAACATCAGCAAGCAATTCGGCAAGTTCGCCGCACTCGACAATGTCAGCCTGGAAATACCCAGCGGAGAACTGGTCGCCCTGCTCGGGCCTTCCGGTTCGGGCAAAACCACGCTGTTGCGCGTCATTGCCGGCCTGGAATTCGCTGACTCGGGCACCGTCCGCTTTGATGGCCGCGACATCAGCGATCGCACAGCCCGCGAACGCCGCGTCGGCTTCGTGTTTCAGCACTATGCGCTGTTCCGTCACATGAGTGTGTTCGAGAACATCGCGTTTGGCCTCAAGGTCCGCCCACGCGATACGCGGCCCTCGAAGAAGCAGATCCATGACAAGGTGCACGAGCTCTTGAAGCTCATTCAGCTCGAGACATTAGCGCAGCGCTATCCATCGCAGCTTTCTGGCGGGCAGCGGCAGCGCGTGGCTTTGGCGCGCGCCCTCGCGGTGGAACCCAAAGTCCTGTTGCTCGACGAGCCATTCGGCGCCCTCGATGCTAAGGTTCGGCTTGAGCTGCGGAGATGGTTGCGGCAGCTTCACGACGAGATACACATCACCAGCGTCTTTGTCACCCACGATCAGGAAGAGGCACTGGAAGTCGCCGACCGCGTTGTGGTGATGAATCACGGCCGCATCGAGCAGATCGGTTCGCCGGAAGAGGTCTACAATCACCCGGCGACTCCCTTCGTTTACAACTTCCTCGGAAACGTAAACTTGTTTCACGGCCGGCTTGAAGGCGACAAGGCTTACATCAACGAGCAGGAAACCGGCCATGTGGTTTACGTCCGGCCGCATCTGCTCGAGATCGATCGCCAGCCGAATGGGGGCAGCCACTTCCGGGCGCGCATCAAGCACATCAATGCCGCGGGCCCGCTGGTCAAGGTGGAAGCGACAGCCGAGTGGGGCGATCCGGTCCACATTGAGATGTCCCAGGAAAAGTTTAATGACCTTCAATTGTTGAAGGACGAGTCGGTGTTCGTAATTCCGAAGGATGTGAAAGTTTTTCAAAGCGGCGAGGTCTCTCGACAGAAGTAGCTGTCGTTGTATTTTCGCCTCAGCCTCATCGCGCCGCGCCCAGGAGCGGCGGATAAGGTTTATACCATTTTGAGTGCCCGAGAAGTTCGCAGCAGAGGTGTGTGTTCGAGTAAACACTACTAACTCGATAAACATACATTAGTGAGTAGCAATACATTTGTTCCGAAATCAAGGAGAGAAATGAACAAGAAAATAGCAGCAGGTCTAGTGTTCGCAATCATGGCGATGATGACGGCGGCGGCGCAGGATGCGGCGCCAACGGACACTACGTCGGAGCGTCAGGAAATCGAGGAACTGAAGCAACGAATTGAAGAGTTGGACCAGAAACTCCGCGTTGCCGAACGTAAGCAGGAGATCAAGCAGGAAGAAGCCGCGGCCAAGGCCAAGAGTGACACGGACCCGGCAAAGAAGCTGCAGGCATTGGAGACAAGCCTGAAGAAAGTGGGACCGTTCAACTTCAGCGGCGACCTGCGGTTGCGTGACGAGCCATTCTTCGGCGGCCCGGCCGATCAGTCGCAGGTGCGCAATCGTTTCCGGTTCCGCCTGCGCGTGAATGCGAATGCCAAGCTGAACGACGACATCAGCGGAGGGCTGACGCTGGCTTCGGGCGACATCAACGATCCCATTTCCACCAACCAGACCACAAACCAGTTCTACACCCGGAAGACCATCGGCATAGACAAGGCGTTTATCAATTACAACCCGCATTACTTCAAGCCGCTCACGTTGACCGGCGGGAAGTTCGCTTATCCGTGGTACAACACGGAGCTGACTTGGGACAAAGATTTAAATCCCGAAGGTGTTGCCCAGACCTTGGCTTTCGATCTGAAGACTCCGGTGCTTAAGCGGTTTGCTTTAGTAGGTTTCGAATTGCCCTTCAGCGAAGTAGCCGGAACATCGCTGACCAACAAGAGCATTGTCCAAAGCGTTGTTTACGGGGGACAGGTTCAAACTGCGTGGCAGCTGGGGCCGGCGCTTAAGCTGAGCGCCTACAGCGGCTACTACAACTATCACAATCCCGACCCGATTGCGTTCGCGATTCAAAAAGCCAATCTCAAGAATCCAACCACCCCTGGGGCGGGTACGTTGCCTCTGAATGCGACCGGCTTTCAGAATTCGGCCTACATCACGACGCAGACCAGCATTGTGACTGTCAACAGTGTTGCTGTTCCAACTGGCGTTAGCACCGTGACTAACGCGCAATTTGCGTCGAAGTTCGGGATCTTGGATTCGCTGGCGCGATTCGACATCTCAACTCCGGCCAAACGCTGGCCAATTACGTTAGTGGGCGATTACGTGCAGAATACCCGGGCCTGCGACAATCTCAATACCATTCTGGCGACACCACTACCTACCAGCACCAGCACTGCCACATACAGTGCAAAGTTCAGTGTGCCGTGCAACTCGCGCGAACGTCGGGCATACTGGGCGGAGGCCCGCTTCGGTCGTGCACAGGACAAAGGCGACTGGCAATTTGCCTATACCCGCATGTTCATCGAGCGTGAAGCGGTGGTCACGGTGTTCAATGCCAGCGACATTCGCCAGGGAAGTAATGTCAGCCAGCACCGCGCTGAAATCTTCTACCAAGCCCTCAACAACGTGCAACTTGCCTTTACCGGCTTTATCGGCCGGCCCCTGAACTGGGACAACACCACAGCAAAGGCGCCGGAGGACTTCCTGCAGCGGTACCAGTTTGATTTGATCTATAAATTTTGACCTTCACCTGCCTGGCGGCGCGAAACCTATTCCTCGCAGAAATGCGAGGGATGGGATCGCGCCGCCAAACGTCTTTGCCCTGAGATCTAGCGAATTCTAATTGTTAAAATTCGTGCGTTGCCGTTGACAAAATCGTCACTGTCGTTAAAATTTCGCAAATGCGCGACGAACCGCTTTCTATTGAAGACCTGGGGCTGCAAAATAGCGCACGTGTACTCCGCCTTTCCGGCCCGCTGACAATTGGTACTCTTTATCAGTTTCACGACATGGTGCGCAGCGACAGCACCAGCGGTCTGGTGCTCGACTTCACGCAGGTGCCGTATGTGGATTCTGCAGGCGTCGGTGCTTTGGTAGGAGCTTACGTGCGGCACCAGAAAGCCGGACACTCAGTGACGCTTGCGGGCGTGAATGAGCGTGTGCGCAACACGTTGAAGGTCACGCAGGTGGAGTCGTTCTTCAAGTACACAGACAACGTGCCTCAAGTGGCTTAGTAAGGCGTTTGATTTGTGGGTTCGCGGTAGCCCCGCTCGTAATCATCAGAGGTAGTCCGGTAGCAGCGAAGCTTTGCCTGACGGTGGTCCAGGTCTGCTACGGGTGTTTGCGCCGCGTATCTCCACTCAGCAGCGCTTCGATCTGAGCGCCGCCGCTGCTCCAGTGCTGTCCTCATCTCCCAGAGACTCTCATCGCAGCTCGTATCCCGTATCGCGTTGACTCGATGCACCAGAGAGTAATTCAGGCCGTAACTCGAAAGCGGCGTCTGATAAGGCAGGAAGTCATACACGAGCTTGATGAAACGCGATTCTTCTTTTGCGAGTTCCTGCTCGGCGATGAATACTTCGTCGTTGGCAAAGAATGAAGTTCGAGGATAAGCAATCGCCAGCGCGATCAGCCGGACTTCGATCTGCTGTTTTCTCAGCGTGTTCAAGTGCAGCTGGCCATCGGCCACACTCGTCCCTGTCAGGAGGATGAATAGCAGTCCTGCCGCAGTCATGCGAACAATGCGCTGGACCTTCATGGCCTGGGAGTCTCGTGCTTCGATGCGGTCGGCCGGGAGTAGGTCGGCTGCATCCGCCGGGCATCCGGCGAGATTCCGGCATTATATTCACGGATACGGCGTGAATGGGGTGAACGGATTGTAAAATTTTGAGTTAGCTGTCGGCACTCAGCATTCAGCCAGGAGGCTCACCGCCAGTCCATATTTTCTGTCGGTGTGGTTCAAAGGTGTGGAGGCTGAATGGCGGTTGTGCTGGCTGAATGCTGAGTGCTGAGTGCTGACTGCTTCTTTCAGCGATACCCATGCTATAATCTTCATTCGCCTGCACTTTCCGGGCAATCGAGGATGAGCATGCTGCTCTCCCACGGGCGAGTCCTGAGGCGAGAAATCAGCGCAATTTAAGTTCCGCGAACGCGAGGTATACCTATGTCCGGCCATTCCAAATGGGCCACAATTAAGCACAAAAAGGGCGCGCTCGACGCCAAGCGCGGCAAGATTTTTACGCGACTGATCAAGGAAATCAGCATTGCCGCAAAAAATGGCGGCGGAGATCCCGATTCAAACCCTCGCCTGCGCACAGCGATCGCTGCGGCGAAAGCAGAGAACATGCCGGCGGACAACATCAAGCGTGCGGTCCAGCGCGGCACGGGTGAATTGCCAGGTGCAGTGTACGAGGAATTTCAGCTTGAGGGTTACGGACCGGGCGGTGTCGCGGTTCTGCTGGACATTAATACCGACAACCGCAATCGTACCGTCAGCGAAATTCGCCACGTGTTCGGCAAGAACGGCGGCAACATGGCCTCCGCTGGCGCGGTTGCATACATGTTTCACAAGAAGGGCGACATCGTTGTACCGAAGACCGCTGCAACTGAAGATGCTCTGATGAGCATCGTGCTCGAAGCCGGTGCCGACGACCTGCGCGACGACGGCGAGAACTGGGAAGTTTTGACTGATCCTTCAGTTTTCGAATCCGTTGTCGAAGCAGTGAAGAAGGCTGGAATCGAACCCTCTTCAGCCGCAGTTGCAATGCTTCCACAGAACTACATCAAGCTCGAAGGTTCGCAGGCGACGACGATGATCCGCCTGGTAGAGGCTCTCGAGGAACACGATGACGTACAGAACGTGCACTCGAACTTTGATATCGACCAGAAGTTGCTCGAGGAAGTCGCAAGTTAGAACCGGTCGGAGATTTGCAAAAAAGCTCCCGCTTTGTGGGAGCTTTTTTGTTGTTCCGAGCGCGGCGCTCACGCGCCCGATGGAATGTCAAGCGGGTACTTTCGTTAAATCTCGCGAAATTTTCAACATGATTGTGGATAACATTGTGGAAAAGGGGTCCTGAATAGGCCTAAGTCGTTGCATGAGCGCTTGTTCTACAGGTTGCACATTGTTGAGTGCTGCTTTGTGACTCCGTTCCGAAATGAAAAAATCTGCGGAAAAAATTCGCGCTGATCAATTGCTCGTCGAGCGCGGGCTTGTGCCTTCACGCCAGCGCGCGCAAGCCTTGCTCATCGCCGGCAAGGTTCTGGTGGATGGGCAAAAGATTGTAAAGTCCGGAACGCCGGTCGAATTGGCCGCCGAGATTCGTTTGCTGGGCGACGATTTGAAATACGTTAGCCGCGGAGGTGTGAAGCTTGAGCGGGCACTCGAGCACTGGAACATCGATGTGCGCGGCAAAACCTGCATGGACGTGGGTGCTTCGACCGGAGGTTTTACCGATTGCCTGCTGCAACACGGCGCTGCTCGCGTGGTCGCCGTCGATACCGGGCACGGGCAGATCGCGATGCAACTGCGTCAGGATTCGCGGGTACGGCTGCTGGAAAAAACCAATGCGCGATATCTCACCCGCGAGCAGCTCGGGGAAGATGTCGATTTGATCGCGATGGATGTGTCGTTTATTTCTGCGACATTGATTTTGCCCGCGGTCGTCGCGGCCGGATTTCCAGACGGGAAGAATCGTGCCGGCCGCGAGATCATCATTTTAGTAAAACCGCAGTTCGAAGCGGGGCGAGAAAAAGTAGGGAAGGGAGGCATAGTCACCGATCCTGGGACGCAGCAAGCAGCCGTGGAGCGAGTGCGGGCTGCGGTTTTGGATCTGCGTGCCGCCAGCACCGACGTGATTGAGTCACCATTGCTGGGCGCGGAAGGGAATCGAGAGTTTCTGCTCTATGCAAAGTTCTGAGGAATTCAGAATGCAGAAGTCAGAATGCAGAAGTAAGACTGCGATTTCAGACTTGCGATTTCAGGATTTGTGATTTCAGATTGTAGATTTCAGATTTTAGATTTCAGACTTTAGATTAAGAAGCCCATGTGTGTGTCTGAAACTCTGCAATCTAATCTTCAATCTGAAATTGCAGTCTTACTTCCGCATTCTGACTTCTGAATTCTGAATTCTGTACAATTCCATCTTCAACATGGCAAATTCAGCATCAGCTAAGAAGGCTGTGGGCATCGTTTCCAAGCCAGGGAAGCCGGAAGTGGCGGAGATCATGCCTGAACTCATGAGGTGGCTTCACGACCAATCGTACAGCCTTGTCGTCGATCCCGAGACCGCTCCCCATGCCTCTGGCGCCGAAGTTGTGTCGCGGCTGGAAATGGGTTCTCGAAGCCTGAACTTCATTATCGTTCTGGGCGGTGACGGCACTCTGCTGTCTGCGGCGCGGGCGGCTGCCAAGGCGGGCATCCCGATCGTCGGAGTCAATCTGGGCGCGCTCGGCTTCCTGACCGAAGTTTCGCTCGACGAACTCTATTCAACGCTCCAGAGCATTGACCAGGGATCGTGTGGGCTAGACGTTCGCTCCATGGTGCATTGTGAGGTATCCCGTGCGGGTTCGGTCATTGCCACCTTCGACGCTCTCAACGATGTAGTCGTTGGCAAGGGCACGATTGCACGCCTGAACCATTGCGACGTGTTTATCGATGGCGTATTCGTGTCGCGCTATCAGGCTGACAGCCTGATCGTTTCAACTCCTACCGGTTCGACCGCCTATTCGCTTGCCGCCGGCGGACCAATCCTGATGCCGAATGTCGACAGCTTCGTCGTTACACCCGTGTCAGCGCATTCGTTAACGCACCGCCCGCTGGTTGTGAGGGATTCGTCGCGCATTGAAATCGTGGTGATGACCGGCGACGAGGAGGCTTACCTCAGCATTGACGGGCAGGCGGGCATGCCGATGCTGGATGGAGATCGGGTTTACTGCCGCAAGTCTGAAAATCAGGTAAAGCTCCTGCACACCAAGGGCACGTTTTTCGATGTGCTGCGTACCAAGTTGAAGTGGGGACAGCGTTAGTGATCGCAGCCCACCCGCTCTCAGGATTTACCGAAAAACAGTTTCAGGGAACCGAAGTCCGCCTCAACTATGCCGAGGGTCCGGCGAACGGCCCTCCTCTGTTGTTGTTGCACGGGCTGTCGCGTGACTGGCGCTCGTTTTCCGTCCTGCTGCCCGAACTATCGAGACGGTTCCGTGTCTTGTCCATAGATTTGCGAGGCCACGGCAGATCGAGTCGTGTGCTCTACGGCTATCGAATTTCGCAATTCGCTCGCGACATCTCTGAGTTTGTGCGAAGTGAGTTCTCCTCCAGCGCTTGCATCTTTGGACATTCCCTGGGCGCTATGACGGGACTCATGGTCGCCGCGAATCCAGAATGTAAAATACAAGCGCTCATCGTGGGCGACTCCATGATTACGCCGCAAAACTTTCGGCGGAGCCTGTACTTTCCGTTGTTTCGGCAACTCCACAAACTGCGGCTGCAGTTCAACTCACAACCGGCGCTGGCGGCAGCTATGGGCAAAATTGCCATTCCGGTTCCGGGGCTGGACGAACCGGTAC
>JBKPSP010000096.1:0-31006 GCA_046735175.1 Acidobacteriota bacterium | reverse complement strand
ATGTATTTCTGTCCAGCGATTTCGGGAGGTATGGGCATCCGGTTTCCTCTGCGACCTTCGCGAATACTTAGCGAGCTTTGCGGTGAAAGTATTTTGCTCTCCGCCAACGCCGGCTTGCAGTAGGGCCCTACCCTGTAATTGCCCGCAGGCCGTCCAATGTGTTACAAGCCGTACATGCGTAAATGGATGCGCGATAAGTTAAAGCGGCGCAAAAAGAGTGCAGAGGAGACTAGCTCTCAACCGGCGCCGCTGCAGCCGGCCTACTTTGAAGCTGGGCCACAGGCCGCAGAACAGCAACAAAGTGAATCCGAACCAGTGCTGGAGTCGGAGCCTTCGGAGCGGTCCGATGAGCCTTCCGAAACAGACTCCATGGGCACGGACGCCCCCGCAAACGGCGCACAGGCCAGCCAGTCGGCAGGCCAGATGCGGCGACCCCGCCGTCGTCGGGGACGTGGCGGCAGAGGTCGAAGAGGATCCTCCGCACAGAAGCCAGCGCCAGCAGCGACGCCAACCAATCAGGCCACGGCTCCGGCAAGTTCTCCGGCGCCCGTTCAGCAGCCCTCGAAGGGCATCGTCGTACTTGCGGTCGGCTTGCCCGGATCAGGAAAGAGTTCGTGGTTCAAGCGTCACAATATCAATCCGCTTTCGAGCGACATGTTGCGATCCATTCTCTTCGATGACCCCGCCGAGCAGCGCTTTCAAGACCTGGTCTTTTCGAATCTGCGCTCGATGTTGAAGGCCCGGCTGATCGCGCGCCGTCCCATGAACTACGTGGACGCGACCAACCTGACGCCGCAGGAGCGGCAGAATTGGATCAAGCTGGCCAAGGATTTCGGCTACGAGGCTCACGCGGTGTTCTTCGACGTGCCGCTCGAAGTGTGTATCGAACGCCATCATCGTCGCGACCGCTTGGTGCCTGAAGACATCATGCGGAAGATGGCCGGGAAGCTGAAGCCGCCGACGTTTGATGAGGGATTTTCGAAGATCACGGTGGTGCGAGTAAAACGAAAAGCTGCAGAATAGCCTTCGTCACGAATTATGCGCCGGGGAAAGAAAAGCTGCCTTTGTACCCTCGCGACAATTCTTTTCCTTGTGAGTCGCGGCAACCCTCAGAATTCTTCGTCGCAAGCGCCAGTCCGTCCTACCAAAGAAACGTACCTGAAGCTCGCCGATGAAGCGGAAGCCACCCTTCATCGCGACGTGCTCGACGTCTGGTTCCCGAGAAATGTTGACAACCAGAACGGCGGCTTCTATTCGGGCTTCGATCGCAAGTGGCAGCCTACGCCTAGCGAAGGCAAGTTTTCCGTCTTTCAAGGACGCATGACCTGGATTTCCTCCCAGGCTGCGATTCAACGCCCCGAACTCAGAGATAAGTTTCTGCCGATTGCGCGGCACGGGTTGGATTTCCTCAACGATGCTCTGTGGGACAAGCAGCACGGCGGCTTTTTCTGGGGCGTGGATGATCGCGGCAAGATTGCGCCGTCTTTTGGCGATCGCAAAGAGCTCTATGGCGAAAGCTTCGCGATGTACGGAGCGGCGGCGGCGTATCAGGCAACGAAAGATCCAAAGGCCTTGCAACTGGCGCAGAACGCGTTCCGCTGGATTGATGAGCACGCGCACGATGCCAAAAATGGCGGCTACTTCGAATGGCTGACGCGCGAAGGAAAACCGCTCGGAGCATCCGCGGAAAGCCAGTCCTCTGGCGGCGGATTTCCCATCGGCTATAAGACGATGAACACCCACATTCATCTTCTCGAGTCGTTTTCCCAGCTTTACGAGGTCTGGAAGGACGACACAGTTCGGAGTCGTCTGCGAGAACTGCTGACAGTTGTGCGGGACAAAGTTTGCGTCCAGCCGGGCGTGATGAACCTGTATTTCACCAATGATTGGCGGCCGGTTCCCGATCACGATTCTTACGGTCATGATGTCGAGACTGCTTACTTGATGCTCGAAGCGGATGATGTTCTCGGTGTGCAGCACGATCCCAAGACTGAAGCAATGGCTCGCATGCTGGTGGACCATGCGCTCGCTTATGGCTGGGACAGCGCCATGGGCGGCTTCTACGATGAAGGCACAACCTTCGGCCAGACTGAAAACAAACGCAAGGAGTGGTGGGTGGAGTTCGAAGGATTGAATGCTTTGCTGCTGATGCACGAAAGGTACGGAAGAGAAACTTTGCGATACTTCGACGCATTCCTGAAGCAGTGGCAATTTATCAAGGAACATCAGATTGATTCCGAGTTCCACGGCGTCTATGGGGAGATCGGCCCGGACGGAAGCGTGCAGAATTCAATCAAAGGACATAACTGGAAGGCGGCATATCACGACGGGAGAGCGCTGCTGAACGTGAGTGCAAGATTACGAAAGCTCGCGGACAAAACAAATTAATCCGCAGCGGGCTACTCAATCTACCTGCAACGAAATTGACCGGACGGTCGGCAGTTATGGCGATGTGACATTTTTCGGCATTGACAAAGAAGTGCCCGCTTCCTCAGAATTGGCGTCAGCCCGCCAGCTTTCGTCGAATTGCTAGCCCGCTAATTCGAACTACCAGGAAAGATTTCGCAAGTAATTCTCGAGGGAATCCAATCACAGGAGAGTAATGGTTATGAAAGGACGCGTTGCAATCACGCAAATGTTCGCCTGTGCCATGATGGCGTGCATGTGCCTGCCAGGAACTGCAACAGCCCAAAATGCTCAAGGGGCGCCGGGAACTGAGCGTCCCATGTACATGAGCCTTCACCCGCGCAACCTGCGGCAACCGAAAAACGCAATCGAAGCGGCTTCCACGCCGCTGAAAACCTGGAACGGTTCATTCACTTCTGGTGGAACAACCTACAACTACAACATGGTTGGAACTCCGCCATCTGGCGGCGCGTCCACTTCAGTACCAGTTTTTCTGATTCCGGTAAAAATCGTCATCAGCCCTCATCACGGGTCCAAGGTCACGTTTGATCCCTCGCACGTGCTTTCGAACGGCCTAACCGTGACCAACAGCACCGTTCAATCTCCCGTATTTACTGGCATTCCGTTCACTTCCGGCGGCGTAAGCATGGGCACAACTCAGTACGTTGACGCCTATCAGCGCGCCAACTTCTGGGGCCAGGTCCAAAGCCACACGGGGTATCACGTGCTGCTGGGTGGGCCGACGGTTGAGCCGGTACAGACCCTCAGCCCGCCGGCACGTTCCGGCAAGACAGGAACGGTGTTTGGCTTCCAGGCGGGGCTGGTCGATATCAACTGGTTTGACGCACAGATTCAGAGCATCATCACGAAGCTGGGAATCGGCCCGAACGCCTTTCCCATTTTCCTTACCTATGATGTTTACCTGACCCAGAATAATTCCTGCTGCATCGGCGGATATCACAGCGCATTCGGATTGTTGAGCGCGCCGCAATCCTACGCGCACGCAACCTATGTGGACCATCCGACGTTCGCACAGAACGTCTCGGCGCTGTCGCACGAAGTCGGCGAATGGATGGACGATCCGCTGGTAGTGAACATCAACGGAAACCAGACGCCATGCGGCATTCTTGAAAATGGAGATCCGCTGGAGAACAACGCAAACTTTGGTGACTTCCCAGCCACCGGCAAGAACGGTTTCGCCTACGATCTGCAGGACCTGGTTACACTGCCTTACTTCGGAGCACCGCCGAGTACGTCAGTGAACAATGAGTTCACGTTCCAGGGTGAGAGCCTGACGGTGTGTCAGAACGGATCGTAACTCGCTACCTCTCTACAAAAAGCCCGCTTCGAGAGAGGCGGGCTTTATGCTTTCCACGATGACTCAAGGAAGCTGCGAACGATACTTCCCACTTCCTCCGGCTGCTCCCAGGGTGAGAAGTGGCCGGCTTTTGAGACCACCTTCAACTGACTACCTGAGATGTTCTGCTTCATCAGCTCCGCATCCGGCAGGCCGGTCAGCACGTCTTCGTCTCCGGTGATGATTAGGGTTGGTACGTTGATAGTCTTTAGCGTAGATACTGAATCCGGGCGCTGCGCCATTCCACGCTGCACGCCTGCAACGTCCTCCGGTGACATCCTGCGCATCATTCGCAGAGCGCCTTCGACCAGGTCGGGACGGGAGTGGCGCGTGGTTTCGCCCATCAGCTTAGGGACCATGCTTTCGAAGAATGGCTCTGTTCCACGCCGAAGCACGTCGTCTGCGTTGCGATAGCGGTTCGCGCGCGCTTCGGACGAGTCCGCGCGCGGCTCGGTGTTGCAGAGGATGAGGGCGCTCACGCGCTCGCGAAATCTGCGCCAGAACTCGAACATCACCCGTCCACCGATCGAGACGCCGAGCAGCGGCGCACGTTCAACCCCGGCAGCATCCATGATGCGCGCAACGTCGAAGGCGTGCTTCTGCATACTTGCCGGGCCATCGCCAAGTTCTGATTCGCCATGCCCGCGCAGGTCAGGCATGATCAGCCGATAACGCGCCGCGAGTAACTTTGAAATCGGAAAGAAAAATTCGTGATCGGCGGGCGTGGGGTGAAGCAAAACGATTGCAGGCCCACTTCCCGCGACATCATAAGCAATCGCCGCATCGTCAGAACGGATAACTTCCATGGACGAATTATAGAAGTGGGGCGAGGGGCATCTCGGCAGTCTAGTGGGAGAGCCCCTAATCGACAGCTCTACGCGTTGGTCGCTTGCTGTCCGGCTGCGGGCGCTTGCGCCTGCAATAAATAGGGCTCTTCGGGCATCACTATCCAGGCGACCAAGTATGCGATAAAGCCGACGCCGGTCATGAACGCGGTGATGAGCCATACCACACGAACGATGGTGACGTCGATATCGAAGTATTCGGCGAAGCCGGTGCACACTCCTGCGGCCTTTCGTCCTTCTCGCGGCCGCACGAGTCGCTTACGCGCGATCACTCCGCCGATCCGCGTGCCGCAATAGGCGCAGATATTGGCGTCATCTTGAATGGACTTACCACAGTAGTTGCAGTACATGAGACCTCCACGCAATAGGATACGCTGAAACCAGGCGCCAGGTTCCATCCTAAACTGGCCCGCCTGCAGCCAGCCTAAGTGCCGTTATACGGCTCTTTCAGCCGTTTGCGAGCAGTTTCGGCCATCTTCGAGGCGGGATCAAGGGAAATTGCGGATTGATACCTCTTCAGGGCTAGGTCCCGTTGCCTCAAAAGATCGTACGTTTCGCCGGCGCTTAGAGCTGCTCGTTGCGCGGTATCGATCTCGGGCTTGGATACTTCCGCAAGTTGGTCGTAAGCTGCGGCCGCTTCCGCATAGTTCTTTTGACTGCGGAGCAAATCACCTAACGCGACGGCTGAGACAGCATAGTTCAGGCCGGAATACTTGCCTGCACGGCCCTCCTGCCAGACTCGACGATAGACAGCTTCCGCCTGCTGATTCTTGCCTTGAACGCGCTCCAGATTTCCTTCCTCAACCGCGAAAAGAACATTGTGCGGGTACTGGGGCTCAAGCGATCTCAGGAACTGCAGTGCCTCATCGAACCGTTTCTCGCGGCGGAGAAAGACCACCAGTACGATCCTGGCGTCGACGCTGGTCTCGGTATTTCCCGCCGCGGTGGCCCGAAGATATTCGAGCCCTTTTTCTTTGTTGCCGCCCAGCCCGACCATGCTTGACGCCACTTTGACGCCCCACGGCAGGCTGCCCACAACATAATTGTGAGCACCCACGATCAGCTTCGCGTCGAGATTCTGCGGATCCAATTCCAAAACTCTCTCGTGATCATGACGAGCCCCAACCGCGTTCCGCAGGGCGGAGAACCAGGCACGCTCGATCAAGGCCGTGTAGGTAGCAAACTGTGCCCTGGTCACGCCCCGGGCATACAGGGCGGGCACGTCCTTAGGATTCGCATCCAGCCGCTTGTCCTCGATCGCCAGGGCTTTCTGCACCAGCGATTTGATCTGTTCGCAGACACGCGAATCGGCGGGACGATGGGAGGCGTTCAGGAAACTGTCGTTCGCGTATTCGCCCGCGTTTAACGCGCCGATGCGATACAGCTCCCGAAACAGAACAGCATTGAGCAGGTGATTGATAGCATCCGGATCATCCGGATGGCGCTGCAGGACCTGCGTAAATTCCGCGACGGAGCGCTCGTACTCCATGTCATAGAAGTGCTCGAATGCGTGCGGATTGAGCGGATCAGCGGGACGAAAGCTGAACTTGACCGCTGCCGAAGCGGGCCCGGGCGGGAGTGACTGGGCGGATACCAGCGCTGAAATGAGCACCAACAGGACAGCGTACCGGGTCGTATAAACAGGCAAGGCAGAGACTCTCAAGCTGAGTCATAGAGTTTAACTGAGGAGCGCAGCCGGTGGAGCGGGCAGTAATCGCTGTCAAAACGGGGGATATCAGGAGAAACGGCCTAGAATCTTTGCACTAGCCGAGTAATTCTTGCCCTCTTGGCCCGCGTGTTCGGGATTGAAACTCGATGTAAGGTCTTGAGCTACTAACCTTTTCCGCAAAAGCGCTTTGGTCATGGGTTTGCGAGTGGAGCTTTCAGCTAACCCTTAGCATTTTTTATGGCAGACCTTGTCCGCGACGCACATCAGGAGTTCTGGCGCCCTCCCATAGCACCATCGGCGGGATCCGAACTGGCTGAGATTTGCCGGCGCTGTGGAACTGAATTCATGGTCGGCGCGGCCTTTTGCCACATCTGCGGGGCCAATCGTCACCGTGCGGCGACATCTGCCGCCACTCATTGGTTGAGGCACTTTGACTTTCTCCATGCCATCGAGTGGAACAAGGTGAAATCCTGGTTTGGGCTTCCCCTGCTGTCACTCTGTGCCTTCTTCGGTGGAGTTGCATGCCTGATTGTCGCCCTGGCGGTCGGTTTTACCGAAGCCAAGGACGGCGGCGATATACAGGCGATTCAGCTCTGGCGGATGCAATGGTTGATTGCTGCCTGTGCCGCATTCCTGGTGGGCATCCTCTTCAAGAACTCGAAGTCAGCCAGCTAATCGTGGCCTGACGCTAGTCGCTTGGCTAGTCCGGCCACCCCCGGATGGTTCTTCATTCGAAACATGTGGTTTACCGGTCCCGCCCCTCGTCCAATCGCGTAGCCACTCGTAATGGCAGCCGTCACATAGGATTTCGCGAGCAGGACTGCACTTGAGAGGGACCGCTCGAACGCAAGCTGGCAGGCGATAGCGGTCGAAAAGGCGCAGCCGGTTCCGTGGGTGTTGGGGGAGTCCAATTTGTCTGACCGGAAGATTTGGACGTACTGATCTTTCAGGCTGAGCAGGTCAATGGCTTTCTCCAGATGCCCGCCGGTAATAACCACGGCTTTGGCTCCCATCTCATGAAGGCGGGTGGCGGCCGCTTTCATGTCGTCGACCTCGGCAACCGCAATCCCTGTCAAGACCGACGCCTCGTCCACATTGGGGGTAATGACGGTCGCCTGTCCGATCAGCCGATCTTTCAGGACGCGGACTCCAGCATCGTCTAGCAGCCTGTCTCCGGAGCTCGAGGCCAGGACCGTATCGATGACTACGTTGGGGAGCTTTGCCTGTTCCAGAAACTCTGATACTGCGCTTGCCACCTCGCTCGAACCCAGCATTCCGATATGAACCGCCGAGACCTGGCAGTCCTGCACCAGATCACTCAAAGTCTCGACTAGGAGGTTGGCCTCGACCGGAATGACCGCCTTCACCCCCTGCGTGGACTGGACCGTCAGGGCGGTGATTGCCGAGACCCCGTAGCAACCGTGGGCCGCAATGGTCTTTATGTCGGCGGTTATACCGGCTCCCGAAGAGGGATCAAGGCCGGCTATGGTCAACACAACCGGCGGTGTTTGTAGCATGAGGCGAATGTATAGGAAACACAGGCGCTTGCAAAACCCTTTTCGGTGCTGGCCGAAGATTCAATGTACTTCCGAGCAGGGTAACCAAGTGGCGGTGACGGTTTATCGGTTTCAGGTGCGCTTCTTGTTGGCGGTAAGTAAATGAAAAACAGCCACATAGAGACAAGTTGGCTGTAAGTTTATGAAAAAACAATTACGAAAATATTGCACTCGCTGCTTGGTTTCGATTATTAACTTTTTGGTTAACAGCGAGGTTATTGCAGGCCAGTCGGATAGCTCATTCCGGGGCTGAGAGGATGCAGATTACTTCACCTATCTATAACTAATCACAAGTACTTATATCAGCCGGGGGGTATTGACACCCCCATTGGCGGCTTCTAGCATCTGAGAACTGCGCGCATATTGACCGAGGAGGACGACTTTGACAATGGAGGGGATCTGATGCGGAAACGTACAGCTCAAGCTCTGACACTCGCGTTACTTGTCGGGCTGGGAGCGGCTCAGGGGCCAACCAGGACGGGGTCAGCCGATCAACATGCAGCGGCGGCAACCAATAACGTAGTACAGGCGCAAAAGACGCGTCCCTATCAGGTAGGCACCGCCTCCTGGTACGGGGAGTACTTCGAGGGCAGGCCCACTGCCAGCGGCGAGCCCTATAACATGTACGACCTGACGGCGGCGCATCCGACGCTGCCCCTGGGCACGTATGTGAAGGTGACGAACCTTCGCAACCGCCGGGCGGTGGTTGTCAGGATTAACGATCGCGGACCAGTTGTGCCGGGCCGGATCATAGACGTCTCATACAGCACCGCCAAAGTGCTGAAGTTCGACGCCCAGGGTATCCAGCGGGTGCGGCTGGACGTGGTTCAGCCGAAGAAGCCTGGCCCAACCATGGCCCTGCTGCGCGAACCTGTGCTCGGAAGATAGCCCACCTTACTTCCACAACCCATGTAGAGTTGGTTCTTCCGCCCGTTCCGGGCTTGGTTAGTGAATGCTTACCCAGGGCTTGCGCCCTGGGCTGCATTCTTGTGCCGCTTTGCGGCTTTCATATGATCGAGTGATTGCGTCGTCTGGCAGTTAAGGGCACCGAAATTTCGGACAGAACTGACAGGAACTAACTTCGGTTCGCCTGAAGTGGCGTGGCTTCGTTGTCGCCTGCTCTCCGTTACAATCGTCTCCGCATGAAACTCGCGGCCATTGCTGAGGCACTCGGCGCTCGGATGGAGAACGGCTCTGCGGACACTGAAATCACCGGCGTGGCTGGCATCGAAACGGCCGGGCCTGGACAGCTGACCTTCGTTTCGAATCCAAACTATGCTGCCGCGGCAAGGAGCACCAATGCCTCGGCCATCATCGTCAGCGAAGACTTCCCTGCCCTGTCGATCGCCACACTTCGAAGCAAAAATCCCTACCTGGATTTTGCGCGTGCGCTGGAGATGTTTTATCAGCCGCCGGTATACGCTCCTGGGGTTCACGAAACTGCCGTGGTTCATCCGTCCGCGCGAGTTGCGGCCGGGGCGCACATCGGGCCATACGTCGTCATCGGCGAAGAAGTGGAAGTCGGAAAGAGGGCTGTCCTGCTCGCGCACGCGGTTATCTATCGCGGGGCGAAGATCGGCGACAACTTTTTCGCGCACTCGCACGCCATCGTTCGCGAGTTCTGCCGGATTGGGAACAACGTGGTCCTGCAAAACGGTGTGGTCGTTGGCGGCGATGGCTTTGGCTTCGCTAAAGACGGCCGTGGTCACTGGCACAAGATTGTGCAGTCCGGGCCTACCGTGATCGAAGACGATGTTGAGATACAGGCGAATGCGTGCATCGACCGCGCCAGTGTAGGCGAGACTCGAATTGCCCGCGGGGCAAAGATCGACAACCTGGTGCAGGTCGGCCATGGATCGAAGGTGGGCGAAGACACTCTGCTCTGCGCGCAAGTCGGGCTCGCCGGCTCAACCGACGTGGGCAAGAGCGTGATCCTCGCGGGCCAGGTAGGCGTCGCCGGTCATTGCAAGATCGGCGATGGCGCCATCGCGACCGCTCAGAGCGGAATTCCCAATGATGTGCCGGCGAAAGCGATTGTCAGCGGCTACCCCGCGATTGATAACAGGCTGTGGCTGCGGTGCGTGGCGGTGTTTAATCGCCTGCCGGAGCTCGCGAAGCTGCTGCGGAGGAGATGACTCGATCTGATCCTGAGCCGACCGGGCAGGCATGTAACTGGGAAGCTTTTGTTCAACCACAAAGGACACGAAGTTACACGAAGGAACACCGGGAAATAGCCTAGCTCTGGTACTCCTTCGGCAGTCCGCTATTGATAATCGCGCGGACCTTCTCCATCAATTCTTCTCGTGTACCGAACTCTGACGGCTCGATTGGCTTGTGGAAGATCAATGTCACCAGCCCGGGCTTGATTGAGAACCTGCGCTTTGGCATCACGTAGTGAGTTCCGGAAATCGTGATCGGAACTACAGGCACTCGGCACTCTTCGGCGAGGTAGAACGGGCCTTTCTTGAAGGGCAGGAGTTTGCCGTCGAAGGAGCGATGGCCCTCGACGTAGATCATCATGTGAATTCCCTGGTTCACGACCTCGGTCGCGGCACGCACAGCGGCGATGCCGGCATCGCGGTCTCCGCGATTCACGGGAATCAATGACGCCATGCGCATGGCTTTGCCGAGAATCGGAATCTTGAAAAGCTCCTGCTTGGCCATGATGGAGGTGCGTCCGGGAATTCTCGGCGCGAGCAACGGCGGATCGATGTTCGAGACATGGTTGGCCATGAAAATATACGTGTGCGACGGGTCGAGCTGCTCGAGACCGACCATTCGTACGCGAACTCCTGCAAGGCGCACGCCGGTCCGAGCCGCCCACATTCCCATTCGGTAGAGCGGGCGAATATCGCCGGTGATCAGCACCCAGGGAAAGTAGAGCGCCGCGAGCGGCAGCATCACAGCCCAAAACGCGAGCATGATGGTGGTGCGAATCATTTCGGGTTGTCGAACAGCCAGGCGTTGCGGCGGACCTTCTGTTCGCTCGAGACCTGCGGCAGATCCGTAACTTGATAAACCATCTGCTCGCGTTTGCCAAGCTTCCACTGAAGCTTGTGTTCCGCGCCTTCGCGTTGCACGACCATGCTCAATATCTCGCCGGGACCAAGTTCAGCGATTTGTCGTTCGAAATCCCGGCCTGCCCGCTCCCCATTGATCCTCAAAATCTGGTCCTGTGGCCTGAGGCCCGCGCGCTCGGCCTCGCCGCCGGCCTGAACCGATATGACGATGGGTGGCTGATCGAAGCTCTGCACAGCTTCGAATTGAGGATCAGCGAAGGTGGCCTTAACGGGTACAACTCTCAATCCGACCGGTGCAAGAAACCTGTCCCACGGAATCTCCGTGACTCCGCTGACGTAGTCGCGAAAGAACTGTTTTAAATCGGCGTGGCTCAGGGATTCCGCTGCCTTACGTACGGCTTCCGAATCGGCGAAGAACTCGCCCCGCTTCGCGTAGTGTTCATTCATGAAGCGGAACAACTCGCGGAGCGAGGCGCGATCATGGCTGGCATTGCGCATTGCGAGATCGAGCAGCACGCCGAGCAGATTGCCCTTGTTGTAGTAAGAGATGCTGCGCTCGGGAAGGCCATAGCGCGGATACTTCTCAAGCCATGCGTCAAGGCTGGATTGCTCTGCGGATTGATGGAGGTGAGCCGGCCGGCTCTCCAGTTCCGTGATCTGCTGCCCGAGCGAATCCAGGAAGTGCCGTTCATCGAGAAGTCCAGCGCGAAGGTCGATAGAGTCGGCTGCGGTTGTATCCACGCCCTCGCTGAACCACAGCGCGGGCGTGTAATTCTCTTTGGTGTAGTCGATTGGTTCGAGCGATTGCGGCCGGATACGCTTTACGTTCCAGAGATGGAACAATTCGTGGGTCGTGATCCCGATAAAACGGTCGGACTCGTTCTCGAACACCGAAGGCGGCAGCGTAATTGCGGTGCCAAATGCGTGCTCCATGCCGCCGTCGTAAGAATCCGCGACGTGGTAGATGAAAAGATACTTTTGAAACGGGCAGTCATTCATCCATTTGGTTGCGCCGTCTGCGATCCGCTTGATTTTGGGAACTACGCTCTCGAGAAGTGAGGCTGCATTTTCGGTATCGAATACGGCTTGATAACTTCCGCAAGTTCCGGTGAAATCCTTTTCGGCGAAGGTGCCGATCTCAACTGGTGAGTCCACCAGGCGATCGTAGTTTTCAGCATGGTAGCCGTGCGCGTCGAACGCTAGCGGAGTTGCAATTTTCCATTTGTCTGGAATGTGCTCAAAGTCCATTTGCGCAGGCGAGTTCCGCTGATCATCGGAGTACACGAGAATTTCCGCGAGATTGAAAAAGGCGTGCTGCGAGTTCAACTGGGCGCCGTAGGGGCCTGGCGTGTCGGCAAACATTTCGTATTCGATGTGCGCGCCGTTCTGGGCGTCGTCGAGTTGCCAGCGACTCTTGTCCAGCTGCCTGAGCGGCAAAGCGTGCCCGTTCGGATCCTGGGCGCGAATCCAGTTCATGTTTTGAACGAAATCACGGACCTGATAAAGCGCATTCCATACCGGCAGTTGCAACTCGCGCGATGCTTCGCCTGGAGGCAGGTTGAGTTGCACGCGGACCAAATGGCGCTCGGTGTCGGCCAGTGAGACGGTGTAATGGACCTCGCCTTGCGCACCGATGCACGCACACAACAGAAAAAACAGCAGCAATCTCGCCGGGCCAGCCCTCACTGCGCCGATCTCGCTTCGAACTCGCCGGTTTCCTGGAGCGATTTCAGATATGCCGGAAGCTTTTCATAAATCCCGCCGAAGCCGCCGTTCGAGAGGATCGCGATTACGTCTCCTGAACGCATTTCGGGAGCCGCGGTGCGGACTATGGCGTCCACGTCCGCGACGATCCGGGCATGGTGACCGGATTTCGCAAGCTGGTCGGCGACGGCTGCGATATCCAGTCTTTCCTTCTCCGGAATTGCATCGGACTTGAAAACATTGGCAATGACAATTTCGTCCGCCACGGCCAGGCTTTCCGCCAGATCGTTCTGAAAGACATTTCGCCGCAAAGTATTGGAACGCGGCTCGAGAATCGCCCACAGTCGGCGGCCGGGATAGCGCGCGCGCAGGGCCTTCAAGGTCGCCGCAATTGCGGTTGGATGGTGCGCGAAATCGTCGATGATGGTGATGCCGTTGATTTCAGCTTTGACTTCGAGGCGGCGCTTCACGCTCTTGAAGCTTGCCAGAGCCCCCGCGATTGAATCGAGCGGGATTCCGTAATGCGTGGCAATCGCCGTGGCCGCGGTCGCATTCCAGATGTTGTAGTCGCCGCCGAGCGGGAAAGCGAACTCGGCGAATTTTGCGCCGTTTCTGATCACGGTCCAAAGAGATTGGTCGGGTTGCAACTTAACATCCGCGACTCCCCAAGCAGATTGAGCGCCAGTTCCGTATCGCTCGACCGGACAAAACGCGCGCGCCACACAACGCTCGATACTTTCGCCGCGATCGAAAGCGACGATCTTGCCGCGGCGTGGAACCAGATTCACCAGGCGCTTGAAGGCGGTCTCGACTTCGTCCAGGTTTTTGTAGATATCCGCGTGGTCAAACTCGACCGAAGTCAGAATCACCGCGTCGGGAAAATAATGCAGGAACTTGGGGCCTTTATCGAAGAACGCGGTATCGTATTCGTCACCTTCGATGATGAAGTGCTTCCCATCTTTGAGCTGGAAGCTGCGGCCGAAATTTTCTGCGATACCGCCGATTAGAAACGACGGATTCAGGCCGGCATGTTCGAAGATCCACGACAACATGGAAGTGGTGGTGGTCTTTCCATGCGTGCCCGCGACCACGATGACTTCTTTTCTTTTCAGGAATTCGTCGTGCAGAAGTTGCGGCATCGAGCAGAAGGGAATGCGGTGATCGAGGACGTGCTCGAGCTCCACATTGCCGCGCGACATGGCATTGCCCACAACCACCAAGTCAGGCGCAGGACTCAGATTTTCCACTGCGAATGGTTGCGAAACCGGAATGCCGAGTGACTTCAGGAAATCCGACATCGGCGGATATGCGGCGGCATCCGATCCGGTGACGCGAAAGCCGCGCTGCGCCAGCATTCCGGCGAGCGAGGCCATCGCCGTGCCGCAGATTCCGATCAGGTGAATGTGTTTAGTCCGAGCCATTCCGATTCGTTCCGCCTAGTGATAATTCTGCCAGGCGTCTGCCGTGGCACGTTCGACAATTGTAAGGACCACACCGGACTCATTCACTTCCAACCTGGCGGGTACGCCAATGGGCAGGGTGACGTTCTCGCGCGAGACATGTCCAGACCGCAAACCATACGCGACCGGGATACCGAGATCACCAACCACTCTAAGCACGACCTCTTCCAGCGTATATCTTTGGCTTGTGCTCTGAGCACAATCGAGCATTTCGCCAAAAACAATGCCCCGCGCTTGGGTCAGTTTTCCTGCCAGTTTCAGCTGCATGAGCATGCGGTCGATCTGATATGGTTTCGTCGCAACGTCCTCAATAAACAAGATCGTGTCCAGGGTCTTGATTTCGTAAGGCGTACCCAGCGATGCGACCAGCATCGAAAGGCATCCCCCGTAGAGCGTTCCTTCACCTGCACCGTATGCCAGTCCTCGGACGCTTGGGTCAGCACCGAATCCCCAATTCTCGACTGCACACAACGCGTCCTCCCACGACTCAAAGTCAACGCCGTCGTCCTTAGCAAAATCTTTCGCTACCATCGGACCGTGAAACGTCACCATTCCTGTACTGTCGCAAATATAAGTAAGCAGGCTCGTGATGTCGCTATAACCAACCACAATCTTCGGATGTGCGGCAATTTTCTTAATGTCCAATTGAGGTAAAAGATAATTCGCTCCGTAGCCTCCCCGCGCGCAAAGAATGGCCTTCACATCGTCACGGTCAAACATATCGTGCAGTTCACGCACACGTCGCTCAACTGTGCCGGCGAAGTAAAGATCGCGATCGAAGATGGAATCCGAATAAACCGGCACGTAGCCTAGCTCGCGCAGCTTTGCGCATCCGGCTTCGAACTCTTCGCGATTGAAATAACTTGCAGGTGCGACGATGCCGACCTTGTCTCCAGGCCTTAACGCCGCCGGTTTGATTCGCGCGGGATGTGCTGACGCAGGCACTTAGAGAACGAACTCCCCTTCACAGATGATTTGCGCGGGCCCGCGCAGAAAGACCTCGCCCTCCCAGCGCACGGTTTGAACACCACCGGGAGCATGCACTCGGACTGGCGATCCCGCGCGCTTCTGGAAAATGGAAGCGACCGCAGCGGCACAGGAACCCGTTCCTGACGATTGGGTTTCACCGACGCCACGCTCGAAAAACCGCGTCTCGATATTTTCGGCGTCGTTGATCTTCACGAGTTCCACGTTGATTCCGTACTTGAAGTCGTGATGTTTGCCAATTTCCGCGGCGTCGGCCTGCCAGCCTGGGGCAAAGTCGTCAACGAAGACGGCATAGTGCGGATTACCCATCGAAACCGGCGTGCCCCGAACTTCGCCGAAGGCCACTTTGATGGGGAACTCGTCTCCGACTTGCGGCTCACCCATGGCAGTCTCGAATTCGAACGTGTTTTCGTTGTGCGAAGTCAGCACGCAGGCCTTGATTCCGGCGCCCGTACGCACGGTCACTTGCTCGCGCGGAGCTTGCCAGCACAGATAAGCCGCAACACAACGTGTTCCGTTGCCAGAAATTTCCGCATCGGAGCCGTCAGCATTGATCAGGCGCGCGCGAATGTCGGCGTCCTGCGCGGGAAAGAGCCACTCGACGCCATCTCCTCCGACGCCATTGTGGCGGTCGCAAATTCGCCGGCTGAATGCGGCCAGGTCCGCCGGCGCGTGCATTCCGTCGATGATCAGGAAATCGTTACCACAGGCAGTGGCTTTCGCAAAAGGAACCACCGGCCCTTTCATTCCGACTGCACCGGTCCGAGTGCAGCCACGTGTTCAAAGGCCTTGCACTCTTTCAGTCCTTTCAGCACCTGTGCCTGCTGTCGCCGAGTGCCCTCACACTCAAAATGGATGCGGACATGCCGCGGAGTGGGAGCTACCTGCGGATTTAACGTGATCGCATGGATACACTCGAGCACCTCGTTGATGCTGGCCCTAAGCTCCTGTTCACTCGCTCCGACAACTTCGTAGCCATAAATCATCACTTTAAGGTTCAGCAGACGCTCGATCGCCCCAAGCAACAGAAGAACGCCAAGGATCAATAGTGTCGCGATCACAGCGAGCAGGTTCTGGCCGCCGCCAACCGCCATGCCGACGGCTGCCGTGACAAAAATGGTTGCCGCGGTGGTAACTCCGCTGATCAGGTCGCCACGCGAGTGGATGATCGAACCCGCGCCGATGAAACCGATGCCGGGGATGATCTGCGCAGCGATTCGCGTGTGATCACCCGTATGCGCGACGGCAAGTTCATCGGAGAGCAAAGTGAAGATGGCTGCGCCGACGCAAATGAATATATTCGTGCGCAGTCCGGCCGGGCGATGCTTGGCTTCACGCTCCAGGCCGATCAGGCCTCCAAGGAACGCGGCAAGCAGCACTTTTTCGATATCGCCACCGAGTTGGCCAGCGATGAACATGTTTAGGCGTGAAACTTGATCGGATTCTAACACTGTGTATTGCGAACGCCCGAGCCGCCATTCCAGGCGCGTTAACGCGGTTGATTACTCTTCGTTGTCCTGTAGATTGTCGCTTGGGACTGGCCGCTCACTCGCAGGATCTCAACCGAGGCTAATTCACTTTTGTTTACCTTCGAAGCAACGGGATCGCCATCGAACGCGATCACGACATCCGCATAGGACGCGGGGTGTTGTAGCGCGCGCTCCCATAAACCCTGGGGGTCATCAGGATGGAGCCACGGCCGATGATTGCCTTCGTTGATCACGTGAGAGAGGGGAGTGCCTGCCTGCTGGAAGGCGCCGACGTGATCACCGAGATACATCAGATATCGAGTGCTGCCAGGCAGGCTTTGAAGCAGGGATGCGATCTGCGTTTCAAGCGCTATCCGCGTTCGTGAGTTGACCACCGCTTCCTGATGGCTGACAGGATCGGCACGCCATACGCGAGCGTAGGTCGCGACCGATAACAAAAGAAAACACGCAATTATGAGTGCTTTTGCCTTGATTCCCGCAGCAAAACGGAGCAGTCCGTATGCAGCGATCGCCGTGAACACAGCAAACGTCGGAAGCATCTCGATGCCGTAGCGCACGTTGTAGTGCGAAAACGGCCACCAGACGGGCACAAACAACGGCACTCCGCTGTATGAAATGGAAAGCATGTAAAACGGGACGGGCACCCAAAGCAGAATTAACGGCCATAGCTTTCTTTGGAACAGGAGCGCGGTGGCTGTGCCAAGCAGCAGGCCGAAGACCCAGAAAATTTGCCACTTCCCAGGAGCAAGATTTAGCTCGGCAGACTTGAAGAAGTATCGGAAGGCAACTGGCAGTTCATGCGCGCCAGGATGTGGGGGCGTCCCGGGCACTGACGTTTTTTCCTCAATCGCCTTGGCCGAATAGGGCCCATTGGCAAATTCCAGGGGATTCCGATATACCGCCGCGTTATAAGCGAGCCAAATTGCTGGCCCTATGGCCGCAAGCAACGCAAGCTTTTTTACGCTCGAACGGAGTGCGGCAAAATTTCCGATCCATGCAAGGCCGGCTGCAACTGCGACCAGGACAGCGGCGAGCAGCCAGCCGTCGTAGCGAGTCAGGCCGCCTCCAAGCAGGCAGAGGCCGCATTTCACTGAAGATGAATTTCCACGTTCCGAGTTAACTGCTGCGCAGGCTGTTAATGCTCTGACGAAAAACACAACCGCCCAGATGAACAAGGCCAGATAGAGCGGTTCGGTCATAGCGGTGGTTTGCAGGTAGATCAGGTTGGGATTAAGCGCGAAAATGGCCGCTGCAAACCAGGCGGCAAACCTGACCTCACCACTGGTAGGGGCGCCCCTGACCAGGCTGGGCATTTCCCGAACCAGCAGAAACACGCCGATCACGCTGAACAGATACGCGATCATGGACGGAATCGCCCCGCCAATGCCCGTCTGCCACATCCATCGAGAGACGATGAACGGCATCATCAGAATGTGCGGGAGCGGCAACCAGACTGTTCCCAGCTGCAAAGGCCCGGGCGTCTGCGAATCGAACACGCGGCGCGCGATGTTGATGTGTGCCACCGCATCGCCGTACAGCAGCAGATCGCCGTGGCGCAGGTAATAGAAGAAGGATCCGATTGAGACGGCGGCAGCCAACTGCCCGACCAGAAACAGATCAGTGTCTGAGGTGGAAGCGGGCTTCGCTCGAAACTTTTTCATCCGAGATGTGTCAACTCGCGGAAGACCTGGAAGCGGGCGTCAATCTCGTTGCGCGTCAGAGATTGCAGGCGCTCGGTCCCGAAGCGCTCGACCGCGAACGATCCCATCACCCCGCCATAAAACAAGGCGCGCTTGATGACCTCACGGTTGAGTACTTCCTGTGACGCAATGTATCCCATGAAGCCGCCGGCGAAGGAATCGCCAGCACCGGTGGGATCTTTGACTTCTTCGATCGGCAATGCAGGAGCGCGGAACGGATGACTGCCTACGCCGAATGCGCCTTCGCGGAAGAAAATGGTCGCACCATATTCTCCGTGCTTGATGACCAAGGCCTGCGGCCCCATCGCCAACACCTTGCGCGCGGCGCGCGGCAGGCTGGGCTCATTGGCCAGCATGTTGGCTTCGCCATCATTGATCAGCAGGATATTGACCAGCTTCAGGGTTTCGCGAAGCTCGGAATTGGCGCCCTGGATCCAGAAGTTCATGGTGTCGCCGCCGGTCAGTTTTACATCTGAGAGTTCCAGGCGAACGGCTGATTGCAGCGTGGGATGAATATTCCCCAGAAACAGGAACTTCGAGTCTTTATATTCCGCGGGAATGCGCGGCTGGAATTTCTCGAAGACGTTCAGTTCGGTGAAATCAGTTTTGGCGTCGTTGAGATTGTCGAGATATTTGCCGCCCCAGCGGAAGGTTTTGCCCTTCGCGTGCTCAATGCCGCGCGTGTCCACGCCGCGCTTCTTTAAGACGCTCTCGTGCTCGGCGGTGAAGTCTTCGCCTACTACTGCGACGACACGGACATCAGTAAAGTAGCTCGCCGCCAGCGCGAAATAGGTTCCCGAACCGCCGAGAACGTTTTCGGCGGTGCCGGAGGGAGTGGTGATGTTGTCAAAGGCGATGGAACCTACGACGAGAATACTCATGAGGTGTCTTCTTTACTTCAGATACTTTCCTAGAATCAATTTCAGCCGCTCCCGCGTCGCCGGCGGAATCAACTTACTATCCGTCAAAATCGCGTGTGCCAGCGCCGAGCCGCATTTGCAACTCCGCTCCTTCGGCATGGCCGCCACAGCCTCGCGGACCACGTTGCAGGCGTTCTCCGCGTTCTTCAGCAGCACGGCGACGATCTGGTCCACTGTCACGGAATCATGGTGCGGATGCCAGCAGTCGTAATCCGTCACCATGGCGACGGTGACGTAGCAGATTTCCGCTTCGCGGGCTAACTTGGCCTCCTGCAGGTTGGTCATGCCGATCACGTCTATGCCCCAACTGCGGTAAAGGTTCGACTCGGCTTTCGTGGAAAACTGCGGGCCTTCCATGCAGACGTACGTGCCGCCGCGTTTGCCAACTACTTTGGCCCTCTCGCATGCCGTGACCATGGCTTTCGAAAGCTCCGGGCAAACGGGATCGGCAAATGCGATGTGTGCCACTACGCCGCCGCCGAAGAACGTATCGACGCGATGGCGGGTGCGATCAACGAATTGATCAACAACCAAAAATTCGCCCGGCTTGTGCTCTTCTTTCAGCGATCCGACGGCTGAAACCGACAGGATGCGCTCGACGCCGAGTTGCTTGAAACCATGAATGTTGGCGCGGAAGTTCAACTCGGTGGGCAGAATGCGATGCCCGCGGCCGTGCCGCGCCAGAAATGCAACCTTCTTTCCCGCGAGGGTACCTAGAACATAAGGATCGGAAGGGGCGCCGAAGGGGGTGTCCAGTGGGACTTCGTGAATGTCGGTCAGCCCCGGCATCGAGTACAGCCCGCTGCCGCCGATGATTCCAATCTCAGCCTGAGTCAAAAATTCCTCCGCTATTTGCGATTAGGTGAAGCGTGATTATACAGAGCGAGGACGTTAACGAGCTACGCGGGCTTTCAACCACAGAGGGCACAGAGTTGCACAGAATGCGCATGTGGATAACTTCAGCGTCGTTGAGAAATGAACGTAAATCTGCAATCTGAAATTTGCAATCTGAAATTTGCTCAGGCATTCGCGATTGCAGATTCTAGATTTCAGATTTCAGATTTGCCGTTCCTCTGTGCCTTCTGTGGTTATTGCTTTTCCGCTGAGGATGGCAATACAGTGTGCCGGAACTGATCGGTCATCGCAGACGGCAGGCTTTCAGTGACTAGTACGGTGTCGTTCCTTACGGCGATCACCACGTCTCCATCCTGCGTCTTCCAGGTGTGGTCTCCGCTCAAGCTGCCGAGGGTTTTCAGGTCGGACGGCAGACTGGTCTCGCCCCCGGCTTTGGCGTCTTTGTATCGCTGCTGCACACCGCGCGCGTAGATCGCCGCAAACTGAGCCGCAGCTTTTGTGCTCGCCCACTTCGAGACGAACACCAGGCCGAGGTCCGACGAATTTCCTTTCGGCCGAGCCGAATAGTAATATCCGCCGCGCCAATTCGGGTAAATCTTCCGGGCTGTATCCTGATCGGCATACTGCTCGGCCAACACATTCACATCGAACTCGCCGATCGCGCCCACGTCAAAGCGCTCGTAATCTTTCAAAATGTGCTTGAAATCCGGCAGCGGCAGCGGCGGCAGGTGCTCGCCGGAAAGATAGGTCTGGGGTTCCATGATCTCCCGCGTGGTCTGCGGAGGATTGGCGAACGTTGCGGCAAACGCCTTCTCCTTGCCTTGCGCCCGCAGCAGCTCCGCCTCAAACACGACTCCGTAGTGATACGGAAACATCAGCTCTTCCTTCATGAAGATGGGAGCATTCTTGTACTGGATGGAATCCGCAGAGCCGCTCGCCATGCCTTCGTTCAAAATATCCAGCACTTCGGGAGAGTCGGCCACCGTGCGATGCATCGGCGCCAGCATGTAATCGATGAGCACGACCATGGCCTGGCCTTCGGTGATGGCCTCGCGGGCCTCGCTGTTTTCATCCTTCGTGATGTCCTCGGGTGTCAGATCTTTTTTGCTGTCCAGGTCTTCGGCGCCGTGCCTGAGCCATTTGTCGAGGGTGAAGGACTGGTCCTGCAACGCATGTGTCAACTCGTGCGCCAGCACCGGACGCTGCGCATCGGGCTGCACCCAGTCCAGCAGATTGACCATCTTGGTTTTTGCGTCGTAGTAGCCAGCGACCTGCTCCTCCAACAGACTGACCAGGAATTTCTGCAGATCGTAATCCTTGGGCAGCAGCCCAAATTTCTTCAATACCAGTTCGGTTCGGCGGAGGCGCTGCACGTCTTTATCCTCAGCCATGTTCTTCCTGAGATAGCTGACCACCTCTTCGCGGCTGGCCAGTCGGCGCTTGACCTCATGCTTGATGGGAAGCGCGGTATCTTTGCTGGCGAAATTCAGGATGGTGTCAACGTCGCGGAAGAGCTCTTCGGCTTGTTGGGGAGTGATCTTTTGCTCGGGCTTTTTTTCAGCAGATTTTTGCTGCTGTGCAGGAGGTTCTTCTTGTGTCGGAGCAGCCGGTTCCTGCCCAAGTGCAGCGCAAGCCACTAGGACTGCGAGCAGCAGGAGAGCAAGAAATCGTTCAAGTCTTGAGCCGAAGCCGCTGGACATCTCTTAACCATACTGGGGAACGGGGGAATGAACAAGAAGCCAGCAAGCCAAGGAACGTTAGTCAAAAAAGTTCGTTCGCCGCATCACATAGATAACGGGCCGCTGTCACAGATGAAACGGCAAGGACGTGTCCGGTGCTCTCCTGATGTTTGAAGATCAGATTCATCGCAAAGCTGACAGCCGCAAGCAAACAAAAATACCCGAGGAAATACTTTAAACCCGACATCTTTGCCGTGTTCACTTCACGCCCTTCTCCGGATTCCATGATCCCTGCTCTTTCCGCACCATCACGATCTCGCCGATGTGGTAGGCGTTGTGCGTCGCGATCTTGCCAATCGTCGAGTATGAACCTTTGAGCTTCGCCTCATCGGCTTTCTCTACAGCGTTCTCCCACTCGGTCATGACCTGATCGAGCGCCTTGACTGACGCATCCCAGTCCTTGGGATCGAATTTGAACGTGTCATCGTTGTTGCCGCTGAACTTCTCCGGTGATTCGCCTTTAAACTTCGCCAGACTCTGCCGGTCCCAGAACACGATGTGATTCACCAACTGCCCGACGGAGTGGTTCTTGCCATCGCTCCAATTGGCCTGCTCTGCGGTCAGGCCCTGGACTGCGACATTGGCGCACACGAACCAGTCACTGTTGTTATGCGTGGACCGCAACTCCTCGAGCAGAATTCCCTTCAGCGTGGGCGCGGCCTTTTCATCGGCGGCATGGGCGAGCGGCAAGGCGAGTAACAATACGAGGACAAGCAGTTTCATAACGGCTCCTTTGTGACGTTTGGGAGTATACGTCAAGCTGCGCTGCCGGTACCGGGGTGCCTGCGGCATTCAGCAATTCGGGTTACAATTACCCCTGAGGAAAAGATGGTTAAACGTGGAGTTTTGCTGGCATTCGTCGTCGTCCTGACCGTAGTGGCTTCGTCCCAGTGGACGATTTATGCGGCCAATGACGAGGACCGCGTCCCGGCATTCAACGCAGCGCCAGCGAAAAGCGCGAAGTTGCCGCCGCTCCTCACCAAAGGCCAGCTTTGGGGAAACAACGATGCATACCCGTTCCAGTCGCACTCGTACGAATTGGCGGCGAAGATCCCGAACGTGATTTACCAGCTGCCGTGCTACTGCTACTGCGACCGCGGCATGGGACACAAGAGCCTGCACAGCTGCTTCGAAGGCACGCACGGCGCACAGTGCACTACCTGCATGAAAGAGCTTTTTTACGCGTATCAGATGACCCAGCAGCACAAGAGCGCGGGCCAGATTCGCAAAGGAATTATCGCGGGAGATTGGAAGACGATTGATCTTCAGTCAGCGACATCAATTAACTGAGCTGCCAGCTCCTAGCCACTAGCTTCTAGCAATCCCAGGTTGCTAGTGGCTAGAAGCTAGCGGCTAGAAGCTGTTTTTGGATTTTTTACGACAAGTCGAGGCAAAATCCTACACATGGCCCAGAAACCCACAGCCAAGCACTCGCTCGCGACCGATCCGCAACTGGCGCAGCTGCTGCAGTCTTATGAAAGCGGCCTGCGCGCCATGCAGGAGCACAAGTACGATAAGGCCAAGGGACTGCTGCAGAAGGTAGTCGCCGGCAACAACCGCGAACTTGCCGATCGCGCTGCCGTTCACCTCAATGCGTGCAATCAGCAGCTCGAGCGTGAGGCGGTGCAGTTCAAATCGCCGGAAGAGCACTATGACTACGTGGTGTCGCTCATCAATGTTGGGGATTACGTCAGCGCGCGCGAGCATCTGGATAAACTCTCGAAGCAGGTCCCCAAAGCCGACTACGTCGCTTACGGGCTTGCGGCGCTCGATTGCCTGACCGGCCGCATGGAAGACTCCATGCGCAACCTTGCCCGCGCCATCAGCCTGAACCCGGCGCTGCGTTTTCAGGCGCGTAACGACTCGGACTTTCAGAACCTCTCTGAAGATCCCCGCTTCACCGAATTGCTCTATCCTGATCCGGGCGGCGAGATGCCGCTTCCATCCGAAGAAGAGGGAGTCGGAGAACTCGGCTGATCCATGTCCGATCACCGCGGACGCGAATTGCGCGTAGTCGCCATCGGCGGCGGCACCGGGCTTTCCACACTTCTCAAAGGGTTAAAGAAATACGCTGCGCCTGGCCAGCCTGAAACAGCGCGGATCTCCGAACTGTGCGCCATCGTCACCGTCAGCGACGACGGCGGATCGAGCGGCCGGCTACGAAAAGAGTTCAACATGTTGCCGCCTGGAGACGTGCGTAACTGCATCGTCGCGCTGTCGGAAGATGAGGCGTTACTCTCGCGCCTGTTTCAGCATCGCTTTGCGAAAGGGCAGAGCCTCGAAGGCCACAGCTTCGGCAATCTTTTTCTGGCCGCGCTCACTTCATTAACAGGAGACTTCGGCGAGGCAGTCCGGTTGTCGTCAGAAATTCTTGCCACGCGCGGCCATATCTTCCCGGCTACGACTGCGAACATCGAACTTGAGGCCCTCATGCAGGATGGCACGCGAGTTCGCGGGGAAACGAAGATCACTGCCAGCAAAGGCCGGATTGAGGAGTTGTTTCTGGTGCCGGCGGATCCTGATCCGCTGCCGCAGACTTTGGAAGCCATCGCAAATGCCGGCCTGATCACGATCGGTCCGGGCTCGCTCTTCACCAGCCTGATTCCGAACCTTCTCGTGCGTGGCATCGCCGAAGCCATTCGCAGTTCGCCTGCGATCAAAGTTTTTGTTTGTAATCTGATGACGCAGGCGAACGAGAGCCTCGGCCGCACCGCAGCCGATCACATTCGCGCCTTGAACGAACACGCCGACTGCCAGCTCTTCGACTATGCGCTGATCAATCGCACGCCCGCCTCTCCCGACCTGAAAGCAAAATACGCGCTGGAAGGCGCTTCGCAGATTGTTGCCGACCTCGAAGCGATTGAGACGCTGGGCGTGTGTCCGGTTCTCGGAGATTACCTCTACGAAGACAATGTCGCCCGCCACAACACCGAACGCGTTGCCGAAGACTTGCTGCAACTTGCAACTCAGGCGGTCCCGGCCAGGTTCTCCGCCGGATCGTAACGAAGACTTGCCGGTGTTTTCCTTCGTGAACCTTCGTGTCCTTTGTGGTGAATGCTTTCCTATGTACAACCTCGTCTCTCGGTACGCGAAGTCTTTAAACCACAAACGACACCAAGGTTCACGAAGGGAGGCGGTTCTGTGTCCCATTTTGGACCAGCTGGTAAGTATTCCCGCGATTTTCATTTATCTGTGGAAATATGCTGGTAAAGTAGGCTTTTTCCGGCATTTAGGCATCTACTCACGTTTGGGTCTTGGAGGTAGGCAATGCGGGTTGCGGTGGTTGGTTCAGGCTATGTGGGGTTGGTGGCAGGCGCGTGCTTCGCCGATCTCGGCCACGACGTCATCGTGGTCGATAACGATCAGGCGAAACTGGCCGCGCTCAATCGCGGCGACGTGCCCATCCACGAAAACTTCCTGCCGGAACTCCTGCATCGCCATCGTGGCACCCGGCTGAAATTCTCTGACGATCTGGAAGGCGCGGTGCGAGAGAGTTCGGCGATTTTCATCGCAGTCGGCACTCCGCCGACTGAGCAGGGGGAAGCGGATCTTTCCTATGTTGAATCCGTGGCGCGCGGGATTGCCGGCGCGGTGGACGGGTACAAGGTCGTTGTCGAAAAGAGCACCGTTCCGGTGTACACCTGCGACTGGGTGCGCCGCATCATTCAGCGGAATGGCGCTGAAGTAACCGCATTCGATGTGGCCTCGAACCCGGAATTTCTGCGTGAAGGTACGGCGGTCACCGATTTTCTTTATCCTGACCGCATTGTGGTCGGCGCTGACTCCGATCGTTGCGCCAAGGTATTGCGGGAGATTTACGCTCCCTTGGCGGACGGAAGTTACTACGATCGCCCTGACGCAATTCCCCGCCCCGATCGCGCGCTGATTCCTCCGCCGCTGATCGTTACCAGCGCGAAAAGCGCTGAGCTGATCAAACACGCCTCGAATGCGTTTCTCGCAATGAAGATTTCTTTTATCAACGCTGTGGCTTCGATCTGCGAGAGCGTCGGCGCAAACGTGCAGCAGGTCTGCCAGGGAATCGGCACCGACAGCCGCATCGGCCAGCGCTTCTTGAATCCCGGAATCGGCTACGGCGGCTCCTGCTTCCCGAAAGACTTGATGGCCTTTCGCGCGGTTGCCCGCGAATGCGGTTACGACTTCCGCCTGCTCGATGAAGTCATGCGGATCAACGAAGAGCAGCGCCAGCGCTTCATTCGAAAAGTCCGCAGCGCGCTGTGGACATTACGGGGCAAGAAACTTGGCGTACTGGGCCTGGCCTTTAAAGGTGGGACAGACGACGTTCGCGAATCACCGGCGATTCTGCTGATCCAGTCATTGCTTCAGGAAGGCTGCCAGATTGCAGCGTACGATCCGGCCGCTCACAGTCGCGCCAAGGAGGTGCTTAACTCCGGCATCACCTTCGCAGAGTCCGCCTACGATGCCGCTCACGAAGCCGATGCCCTGCTGATCCTCACCGAGTGGGAAGAGTTTGCAGTTCTCGATCTCAAGCGGCTCCGCGCAGAACTGAAATATCCCATCGTGATCGACGGCCGGAACCTGTATGATCCTGACGTGATGGCGTCCCACGGCTTCACCTACTACAGTGTTGGACGCCCATCGGCAAGTCCAGAGACTCAGCCCTTCCCCAGCGTGGACCGCCGCGCGGGAAAGAACGTAAAGCGATGAGACCGCGTGCGCTGGTGACCGGGGGAGCCGGATTTCTCGGCTCGCATTTATGCGATGCTCTTCTCGCTGAGGGCTATTCTGTCGTCGCCGTCGACAACCTGCTCACCGGACGGCTTTCCAACATCGAGCACCTGCGCCGCGAAGGCCA
Source organism: Acidobacteriota bacterium (assembly GCA_046735175.1). Classification (GTDB taxonomy): domain Bacteria; phylum Acidobacteriota; class Terriglobia; order Terriglobales; family Acidobacteriaceae; genus Gp1-AA145. The sequence continues at coordinate 4,464 of JBKPSP010000096.1, read as the reverse complement.
GTTTGAATTTTTGCAGGTCGATATCAACCGCAAGATCGACTGCGGCGAAGTCAGCTTCGTATTCCATTTCGCATCTCCGGCGAGTCCTGTCGACTACATGGTCCACGGGATTGAGACGCTGAAGGTGGGTGCGCTCGGCACCATGCGGGCTTTAGACATCGCGCGCCAATGCAAGGCGAAGTTTCTGCTGGCCTCGACCTCGGAGTGCTACGGGGATCCGATCGAGCATCCGCAGAAGGAAACCTATTGGGGCAACGTCAACTCGATCGGGCCGCGCTCGGTTTATGACGAGGCCAAGCGCTACGCCGAAGCTGTAACCATGGCCTATCACCGGTATTACGCTGTCGATACGCGCATCGTGCGCATCTTCAACACTTACGGTCCGCGCATGCAGTTGAATGACGGACGTGTGATCCCCAACTTCATGAAGCAGGCGCTCCGAGGCGAAGACCTCACCGTGTATGGCGACGGAACTCAGACCCGCAGCTTCTGTTATGTGAGCGATGAAGTCGAAGGCTTCCTTCGTCTCTCAAAGTGCGATGAGCATTTCCCGGTCAATATCGGAAATCCGGAAGAATTCACCATCATCGACTGCGCTCACCGAGTTATTGCTATAACTGGCTCGAACAGCCGGGTTCGTTATGAAAATCTGCCCCAGGACGATCCCAAGCAGCGCCGCCCAGACATCACCAAGGCCAAAACCCTGCTGGGCTGGGAACCGAAGATCAACCTTGAAACCGGGTTGCGGCTCTCGCTCGACTACTTCCGCGAAGCAGTGGCGGCGGAAGCAGCAGTACGAGCCTGAGCTGCTTTGCTGGGAATCAAGCGCGCCCGTTGCGGGCTGAATGCCGAGTGCTGACTCCTGAGTGCTCAGTTACTTCCGTCATCTCGCTTTTAGCACTTTCAGCCGATATCGTGCCTATGTACCCTTCTTCGGGTTACCTAAGGCAAGGACTCCCAATGGGCAAAGTCAGCGGCTGGTTAATCATCGTCGGATGCTTCGCGATGTTAGTTGGTCTCACCTTCCTCTCCGCTGCGCTCGGTTCGCATCCTGATGAGAGTGTTCGTGGCCTCGGAGTATGCGTATTCGCCTTAGGCGCTTTTATCGGAGCGGGCGGTCTTTACATGAAATCACGCGGCACCAGGAGCGATGCTCCCGCCGCTGGCACTCCGAAAGCCCCCAAGCGTGTCCGCGGCGGCTGCGACCTCTGCGGCTCCGAGACTCCGGTCATCCATTGCCGCGTTCATGACGTGCACGTTTGCGGAAACTGCCTCGCCGACCACTACGATTTTCGTTCTTGCGCTTACGTTCCGAGCACCCGCCGCACGGCCGGTGCCAAGGCGGCAAGGTTCGCGGCCAAAGCCTAAGAATTCAGCTGTAACCTCAGCCGACCGGTTGCGAACGTTTTTCGCCCCACAATCAGCGTTTCGCCGCTTGCCGCTATAATCAGTAAATTCGCAATGACAACGCTGGCTGACATTATCGCCGCCACTCGACATGGCATCACGCAGCGCCTTGCCGAGAGTGATCTCGATGCCATGGAGCGCATGGCCGCAGATCACAAGCCACGCGGCTTTCGTAGAGCGTTGCAGTCGGCGAGCAAGGAACGTGTTGCAGTTATTGCCGAACTGAAACCAGCATCTCCGTCGAAGGGGCTTATACGAAGCGATTTCGATCCCGCTGAACTCGCGCGTGATTTGGAGGCAGCGGGGGCAGCCGCGCTTTCAGTTTTGACGGATGAAGAATTCTTTCAAGGATCGCTGGCCAACTTGCGCATAGCATCGGAAAACAGCGTGCTTCCCTGCCTGCGCAAAGATTTCATTATTGATGAATTCCAGATTCTGGAAGCGCGTGCGAATTGTGCCGACGCGGTGTTGTTGATCGTGGCAGCGTTATCTGACGACGAGGTGCGCAGCCTGGCGGAACGCGCGCGGAAGTACGACCTCGATATTCTGTGCGAGGTTCACGACGAAGAAGAACTAGGCCGCGCTCTCGACGCAGGCTGCGATCTGATCGGTGTCAATAGCCGCGATTTAAAGACCTTCAAAGTGGATTTGAACACCGCCTTCAGGCTGGCTGACAGTCTTCCGCCCAACGTAGTTTCTGTGGCCGAAAGCGGCATCGCATCCGGCGCCGATATCGCGCGCCTACGTTCCGCGGGATACGACGCCTTCCTGATTGGCGAGACGTTGATGAAGGCGAAGCACCCAGGCGACATCCTGAAATCACTGACTGCCGATGCCATGGAGCTTTCGCGAACGACCAACGACCAACAACCAAGCGCCGCCCTATGACCTGGATCAAAATTTGCGGTCTTACCAATCTCGGTGACGCGCTCAGCGCAGTTGAAGCCGGCGCCGACGCCGTGGGATTCGTCTTCTACGAAAAAAGCCCGCGATACATCGATCAGCAGGCTGCTCGTGAGATCGTTGCGTCTTTGCCCGAAAAACCCGAAAAGGTCGGCGTTTTCGCCGAAATGCCGGGGAACGTGCTGGACATCGTGCGTGATGTGGGGCTTACCGCGATCCAGTGCAGGTTAGGGACCCAGGGCACTCTCCCTCAGGATGGCAAGGCTGTCCTCGGGCGACCGGTGCGCATGGTGGTGACGTTGTCGGTCACCCGGCTTCTGCAGAACGAAAAGAAGCTGCAGGGCTTGATGGCTGAATTCCTGCGCCTGGCCGAGTCGCCGAAAAAGCCCACGGGTTTCGATACATTCCTGCTGGATTCAACCAGTCCGGAGCAACCCGGCGGCACCGGCCAGACATTCAACTGGAAGAAGGTCGCGCCGCTCGTGCAAGTCATGAACCGCAGCGTGAAGGTGATCGCGGCCGGCGGCCTGAATCCGACGAACGTCGGCGAAGCCATGCGCATGCTGCGTCCCTGGGGCGTAGACGTCTCAAGCGGCGTGGAGTCGGAGCCCGGCAAGAAAGATCGGGGAAAGATTCGCGCCTTCGTAAGCGCAGTGCGCGCGGTCGATAAAGCGGGTTTGAAGAACTGATGGCAACTGCTTTGACATTGAAGAAACCGAAGCGATCTGCTTCCCGCAAACCGGTCCTGGTTCCGCAACCGGGCCGCTTCGGCCCGTGGGGCGGGCGCTACGTTCCCGAGACGTTGATGGGTGCGCTCGATGAGCTCGAGCGTGAATATGAGAAAGCGAAAAAGGACCCGCAATTCAGGGCTAGGCTGGATGGGCTTTTAAAGACCTACGCTGGGCGGCCTACACCGCTCTTCTTTGCTCGACGACTCACAGAAACGCTCGGCGGAGCAAAGATCTATCTCAAACGCGAAGACCTGCTACACACCGGCGCACACAAAATCAACAATTGTCTGGGCCAGGCGCTCCTGGTCGAGCGCATGGGTAAGCACCGCGTGGTTGCAGAAACCGGGGCGGGCCAGCATGGAGTTGCGACTGCGACGGTGTGCGCTTTGCTTGGATTCGAGTGCGTCGTTTACATGGGCACCGAAGACATGCGGCGCCAGGAGCTCAATGTCTTCCGCATGAGGCTGCTCGGCGCTGAAGTTCGCGGCGTCGAGTCCGGCTCGCGAACATTAAAAGATGCCATCAATGAGGCCATGCGCGATTGGGTAACGAACGTGCGCACTACGCATTATTTGCTGGGCAGTGTGCTCGGCGCGCATCCGTACCCAACGATGGTGCGCGATTTTCATAAAGTGATCGGGCATGAGACACGGGCTCAGATCATGAAAGCCGAAGGCAAATTGCCGGCCGCAATCATCGCCTGCGTGGGTGGCGGATCGAACGCCATTGGTATCTTCCACGAATTCATCGGCGAGAAAAAAGTCCAGCTGATCGGCGTCGAGGCCGGCGGCCGCGGGGAGAAACTCGGCGATCATGCGGCCCGTTTTCACGGTGGACTTCCCGGCGTTCTGCAAGGAACGTACTCCTACGTTTTGCAGGACGAGGCCGGACAGGTTTCAACCACGCACTCTGTTTCCGCGGGGCTGGACTATCCCTCGATCGGTCCCGAGCACGCCTGGCTGGCGGACATGAAGCGGGCTGAGTACGTATCCGCGTCCGATGCCGAGGCGCTGGACGCCTGCAAACTGCTGGCGCAGACAGAAGGTATCATTCCCGCGCTCGAGTCGGCGCATGCGGTGGCAGAAGTATTGAAGCGGGCGCCAGGGATGAAGAAGTCGGATGTGGTGATTGTGAATATCTCGGGGCGCGGGGACAAGGACATAGGGATACTCAGAAAAAATCTGGCATTGGACGATGCACGATTAAAAGATCGTTGAAAAAAGAACGATAGCCTGGTTAGAAAATATCGCCATATCGCCCGCCGGCGCATCTCCCATAACGTCTCGTTTGCTGCTGGTTCAGATTACGAGGAGATCAGCAGATCATAATCTTTATGATTGCCGATCCAGAACCATAGGTATCCATCCTCGCGTCTTATGGCCAGGGCTCGATAATGAAGGTTGACCCTTGCGGACCAAACTTC
>JBKPSP010000095.1:0-12857 GCA_046735175.1 Acidobacteriota bacterium | reverse complement strand
CCCCGAACATCTTGCAGCTCCGATGGAATATCATGCGCAGCCTTAGAACTTAGGCCTATCACATGGTCTCTAAAAAGAAGCGCAAAACGCAGTCTCAATTTTTGTACTTGGTCAAACCGCCTGAGATCGCCTTCGAGCTGACTTAAGTCGAGACGGCTTTGCAGTTCCAGTTCCTCTGCGTGACGCACGCGTTCACGCCGCCACCAATTCTCAACGAAGTCTGAAACAAGCATTTCTTCCACAGAGTTCGAGGGCTGGAAGAAATCCCAAAACAACTGCTTGGCCCTATCGAAGTCTTCTCGTTTTTCGCCCAACCTCTCGATTACAATGCCTCGCGAAAAAACACCGTCTTTAATTGAATTCTGCGCTGCCTTGTTCATTCCTGTTTTCGAAATGGGCCCTTTGGATTTGGCACCATTCTCGCGGCCGGCTTTGGCTTGCTTGGGAGAATTCTTACGCATTAGAAGGTCCATCCAGTCCAGTATCTTAGCGTAGAGTCGCAATGGTGCCGAGGACATTCGAACGCCGCAATGGTATGGAGCGCCTTCGAATTAATCGCAAGCGGGAGCGCGACACTCGTTCGAGATCTTGGAATATGAATGTGGGACCCTGGACCTTCTTGTCCTGTGCTTACCAGCACCCGAGCCAGGGAGCGTATTTGCGGATCACCGTTTGCTGCGCAAGCTGCCACTCGCTGATGCATAGCGTCATCCCCGCCAAATGCGAATAGGTAGCGAGGCTCCGAATGCTCAACCTATGTGATACCACAGAGTGCTAGAGCGGTAATCGATGACCCAGACGGCTGTAGGTTAATATGCTTCGGGGGGAAGCTCCTGAACTGCTTCTGCCTGCCCGTAAGATCCCAACGAAGCCGAGAACTGTTGAAGGTGAGGCTAAAGAGCGTGGCCTTGGTCCGGGAACGTCCTCGGCGTAAAAGATGGTTCGCCATCTTGTGTCAAAAACAATTTTTGCAAAACGAACCCGAGCTGCGCTTGTCCTGGGAATGCTGTAATGACTAACGCAATGTGGATTCGCGCCGCGCAGCCGGAGGCTGCTATTGCCGCCCATGGCGGAAGCGGCTTACGATCAGCGCGCGTGTGTGGAAATCCAAAGGCGCCGTTCATGATGATTGAGTTCTCCGACTTTCAGTGCCCCTACTCCCTGCCAGTTTGAGCCACTCGTGAAAGGCGTGCTTGCCAAGGTCCGAACCGGTCAGACTGGATTGCAGCGACTATTCGGAATTGCACCGAGCGGTTCTGAAACGCGATATCTGGCGATGCCAGCTTTGCGGTAGCCGCTGGCAACTCGAAGTTCACCATTACGGTTTCGCAGCAGATCCGGAAGCGATGCAGCAGAAATCTGATCACCTTGTGCCACAGACTGCCACTCGGCTCTCCACCGCGCCTCAAATGTGACACGGAGCAGGCATTTCCAAACCTCTTCAGAACCTATTTGGGTATTTTGTTGACGAACGCACTTTGCGCGATCGCGCTAGAACATGGCAAATGTGCGGAGGAGTGGTGCGCAGTGCGCTGTTGAAACAGGGAAGGAATATCTAATGGAATACTCAACGCCAAGCACTAGAAATCAAGCAGAACGCTTGGCGAATTTGTTGAGTGGTGCTGCCCCGAAAGCTGTAGAGAAATTGCAAGTTTTGCGGAATTGACGCAAAGCGCTGGATCCACCCAGATGAATGGAAACTGCGTTGGGGTGCAGGTAGCTCTGCCTTCCGAGTTCTTGCATTTGCTCCGTCGCGCGGTTACTTCGTCAAGGCCCGGTTCGGGCCGGACCGGCCTGCAGTTTTGCATGACGCGGAAACCAAAATTTCTGCTAATGCCTCACAGGCCGGCCCACCAGAACTGCTCCTCCGGGTCGGCCTCTTTGTATCTGGAACTCTAGGTCTCCGCTGAATGGCGGAGGCCCGGTCCCGGAAAATCCAGAAATTGCGTCCATAGGGTGAACTCTGTAGGTTTTAGCTCGTTGCGTGTTGATAGGTTCTTCGCTATGAGACTCACTTGGATCGCCAACTCTATCGGGCAATGGATCAGCTGGAGCGCCTGCAGCGGCGTCGAAAGGGAGAAAGCGTTCCTGCGACACTGAACTTCAATTTCGGAGTGAATAGCCTTTTTTGCGAAACAAGCCAATAAGTCCTTATCTCTCAATAACGATGGAAATGATGCGACATTGCAAGGCGCCAGATAACACGGGTTCTACCGGTTCTGAAAAAACAGCTTACTGAGATGTCCACCGGGGCGCACTCGTCAGCAAACCGCTGCGAATGCAAATCTGATAAGCGAGCAGAAGCCCAAACCCCAGGCTCAGCACGCCGGACGCTAACGCCAGCCCGCGGAAGAATGACTGACTGCGGCCGAACAGCCGAAAGGTTGACGCAATACTCATGGTGATGAGCATCATCCCCGCGATGGTTCCAATCCCAAAGACCAAGAGGTAGGCGATCGCCCAGCGAGAATTCCCGATCGTGGCAAGTACCAGTAAGGCGACAGCTGCGGAACCAGCAAGTCCGTGCACCGTCCCGATCGCAAACGGACGAAGATGCCGATAAAAATTGATACCGCCGAGCTTTCGATCCATCCAACTGACCGGCGTGCGGTGAGCATGCGGATGCACCTCAGGCTCATGTCCGTGCGAGTGGGAGTGAATATAATCCCCGTGGCTGTGAGCATGCGAATGCACCACGCCAGCTTCTGCATTCATCTCGGAAGGCATGGAACGCAGAAAGCTCCTCACGTTGGCAATGCCCAGAATTATGAGCATCAGCCCGACCGACAATTCCATGCTGAGCCCAACCCGGGGTGGAATTACCAGATCGAAAGCGATAATCAGGATGCCAACGACGAAAATTGTGAGCGTATGGCCGATCCCCCAGAAGGTGCCCACGAGCGCGGCACGCCTCACATTCGCCTGCCGGCTCACTATCGTGCTGACCGCAATCACATGGTCGGGATCGGTGGCATGCCGCATCCCAAGAAAAAAGCCAAGCGCAATAACGGACAATAGGCTGACCATATGAATTCAGTCGAAGCGGGATCCGCGATCTTCACTGTCGCCGAATGTTGAGTTGCGCACCGTCCGCCACCCGCACCCGCTGGATTTTGTAACCGGTTCAACGAATTGTAAACTGGCTGAGCGCAGCCCTGCCCGGGTGGCGAAACTGGCAGACGCACGGGACTTAAAATCCCGAGTTCCGAAAGGAACGTACCGGTTCGATTCCGGTCCCGGGCACCAGCTTGTTGCTAGTTCTTCATCACTTGCCGCCAACATAGACCGCGCCTTGCTTCATCACGAAAACAGGATGCTGTGTGGCCTCGATGTTGGTTAGCGGATTGCCGGGAACGGCAACGATATCTGCCGCCTTGTCTGGCTTGAGAGTACCGGTGTGTTCAGCGATGCCCAGCAAGTCGGCGGCATTGGCGGTACCCGCCATCAATGCCTGCTCCGGTGTCATTCCGTCCTTGGTCATGAGCCAGAACTCGAGCGCGTTCTTGCCGTGCGGGCCGACGGCGGCATCCGTGCCCATGGCGATAGGCACTCCGATTTTTACTGCGTGCTGCATCATCCGATCGATCTGCGACATTGCTGCGCGCGCCTTCACGGCGATCGGCGGCGGAAGCTTGTCGATGTCCTTGCCCTTCCAATATCCGGCAGAGAGCGTCGGAACCAGATACACGTGCCGCTTCTTCATCTCCGATAGCGTGTCATCTTGAAGGAAGCTTCCGTGCTCGATTGAATCTACACCCGCGGCAATTGCCATTTTGGCCGCCCGGTCCCCGTGGCAATGAGCTGCCACCTTGCGACTCCAGGCATGCGCCTCCGAGACGATCGCATTCATCTCCTCCTGTGTCAGTTGCACGTTGTCCACCGGATCGGAAAGCGAAAGCACGCCCCCGGAAGGCATGAACTTGATCACGTCAGCACCATACTTGACCTGATAGCGCACCGCGGCTCGGCATTCCTCAGGGCCATTGCACACTCCCTGCATCACGCTGTGGGGTGTGACCAACTGCGGAGGAAACGGGTCCTGATCGGCGTGGCCTCCTGTCGAACCGATCGCGTAATTCGAAACCAGCATGTTTGGACCGGGAACCATGCCGGCTCGGATGGCGTTCCGCAGACCCAGAGAGATGTAATCGCTCGACCCCACGTCCCGCACCGTGGTCACGCCGGCCTCGAGCGTTATCTTGGCGTAATGCGCTCCATAGAGCGCCTGCTCGGCTGGAAATCGGAAAATGTCCTGGTAAAAATCCAGATACCAGTTGGAGCTGGATTCGGCGCTAAGGTGGACATGCGCATCGATGAACCCCGGTAGCAATGTGGCGTCGCCGAGGTCGATGACCTGCGCATCGGCGGGGACCGCCGCGTCACTTCCCACAGCCTGAATATTCTTTCCGACCACGACAACCACGCCATGATCCACTAATTTGCCGGACACCGAATCGAAAAGATGTGCGGCCCTGAGCACGATGGGTTTGGGCGCATCTTCAGCAGCCCGTGCCCGGAAAGATGAAGACAATGCAACCGTCAGCGTCAATACAACGACGGGGATTCCAATCCTCTTTTTCGAACTCATCCTATGCTCCTCGGTCTGATGACAACAGTTAGCATTTGCTCGCTTGTAAGTCTAAAGGGAGCCCGCGAGCGGGGCGAGTTATAGGTCGAATGCAACACCCGGCGGAGTGCAATCGACTTTTGCACACTGAAAACTCACCCGTTCGGAAATATAATTCCTAGGCTTCTCAAATTGGTCCGATGTCCAGACCAGTTTTTCACCTGCTGTGGGAGGGAACGGATCATGAACAAAATTCATTTCTCGCGCCGCGATTTCTTGCGCACAAGCGCAGGCGTCGCAGGCACGACGCTCGCCGCTAAAACCATTCTGCTGGATTCACCCGTTCTGGCAGCGCTGCCGGCGGCCAGCGATCGCGTGCGCTTCGGAATCGTCGGCGTCGGCATGGAAGGTTCGAATCTGCTCTCGACGGCCATCCAGCTTCCCGGCGTCGAGTGCGTAGCGGCCTGCGATCTTTACGACGGCCGGCACGAGCTGGCAAAAGAAATTGTCGGCAAGCCCATTCCAACCACCCGCCGTTATAAAGACCTGCTCGACAACAAGGAGATTGACGCAATCGTCATCGGGGTGCCCGACCACTGGCACAAGCAGGTTTTCGTGGACGCTCTCGCCGCCGGCAAGGACGTCTACATCGAGAAGCCGATGTCGCACAGCGCGGCAGATGGCGTCGCCATGGTAGAGGCGGCGAAGAAGGCCAATCGCATCGTCCAGATTGGAGCGCAGCGCACCAGTTCGGTCCTGTGCGAGAAGGCTAAGGAACTGATCGCGGGGGGGGCCATCGGAGAGCTCAATCTCGTCGAGATGACCATGGGTCGCAACGATCCGACCGGCGCCTGGGAATATCCGCCGCCCCCAGACTTGTCGCCGCAGAATCTGGACTGGGACACATGGCTTGGGACTGCTCCAAAGAAGCCATTCGATCCATATTTGTTTGCGCGCTGGCGCTGCTGGAAGGAGTACGGCACGGGCGTCGCCGGCGACCTGATGGTGCACCTCATCAGCGGGATGCAGTTTGTGCTGGGAATCAATCAGGCGCCGACGAAAGCGTCAGCATTCGGCGGAATTTATCGCTGGAAGGACGGTCGCAACACGCCGGACGTCCACACAGTCCTGTTCGAGTACAACCACATTCCTATGTACGTTCGCCTCTCGCTGGGCACGGAAACTTCTGAGATCACGCGCTTCATGGGTTCGAAAGGTCTCATTGAGCTGGGTGAATTCGGTCTCACTCACATTCCGCAAGCAGGCGTTGACCTCGCCCCCAGTTACTACTGCAACGCTCTGCCGGCGCGCCTTAAGGACGCGTACTTCAAGCAGTGGCATGCCGAGCACGATCCCAAGCCAGGCCAGGAGCCTGCACCCGAAACCTCCACCTTCAAAGGCAACGACTACGACGATCTCAGGCCCCACATGTGGAAATTCTTCGAAGCCGTGCGCTCGCGCAAGCCTCTTGTGCAAGACGCTGTATTCGGGCACCATGCCGCGCTGGCGTGTCACATGGCCAATGAGTCGTATTATCAGGGCCGTCCTGTCCACTGGGACGAAAGTTCGCAGACCATCAAGGCATAAAGCGAGGACATGATGAGACTTCACAGAGTTGTGTGTGCGGTGGCGATGAGTCTGCTTTTTTCCGGTGGACTCTATTCCCAGGAGAAGGCTGGCAGTTCCGCAAAGGCATTCCTCGGCCGATGGGACCTGACGCTCAAAGCTCCCGACGGCGAACATCCGTCATGGTTGGAATTGACCGTGGAGGGCGATCAGCTCAAGGCACAGTTTGTCGGCCGCTGGGGCAATGCGCGCCCGCTGCCGAGGGTTGAGATATCGGGTGGCAAACTCACGTTCGTCTCTCCTAAAGAGGAGGAGGGAGCAAAGGCCGATCTGGTTTTTGAAGGAAGGTTGGCCGGCAAGGGCTTGGCGGGAACGGTGAATGGCCCGGATGGCACTACCTGGTCGTGGACGGGCGTGCGCGCTCCGTCCCTGAAGCGAAGCGGCACTCCCAAATGGGGGAAGCCCGTGCAGTTGTTTAACGGCAAAGACCTGACCGGATGGAAGCCGGCGAAGAGCAATTCGACCGCCGAGTGGAAAGTTGAGGACGGGGCTCTGATCACCCCCGGGCATGGTCCCGAGCTGATCAACACGTCTCAGTTTGAAGACTTCAAGCTCCACGTCGAGTTCAACATCGGAGAGACTGCGAATAGCGGCGTTTACCTGCGAGGCCGCTACGAAGTCCAGGTTGAAAGTAATTCAATCCAGGAGCCGCCGAGCCATCACACCGGCGGAGTCTACGGATTTCTCGCCGCATCTCCTGAACAGCCGCGCAAGACCGGCGAGTGGCAGAGCTTTGATATCACTCTATTGGGACGAACGATCACCGTCGTACAAAACGGCACGACCATCATTGATCACAAAGAAATTCCCGGCATCACCGGCGGAGCGCTTGATAGCCACGAGGAGCGCCCTGGGCCGATCTACCTGCAGGGCAGCGAAGACGGACACATAAAGTACAGGAACATCGTCCTCACGCCCGCGCTGAAATAAGTTTCACTGAGTCGCCGAACTTGCGGTCGCCTCAACCAGCTCTTTGATCGGTTCAACCACGACCAGCAGCAGGTCGGCCTGCGGAGCTTTCGCGGCGTAGGCATAGCGCCTCCGTTTGTTATCAGTAAATCAGCTTGAGCGAAAACTGAATTTGTCTCGAACTCCCGGCGGTCCGGCTGATGATGCCGAATCCGCTGCCACTCAGAATATTATCCGGCAAGCCGAAGTTCACAATATTAAACACATTGAAGAACTCCGCGCGAAATTCTATCGTGCCGAGTTCCGCGTTGCCGCGACGCCCAAACGGAGTGTCTTTGATCAAAGCCACATCGAAGTCATGAAACGCCGGACCGCGAAAACTGTTGCGGCCCATATTCCCGAAGCGCCCGTGGTTTGGACCCGTGCCGGCGGGCACATTGATCGGAACGGAAAAGAAGGAAGCATTGTTCGCGCCTTGGCCGAAGTAGTCCTCACGAACTTGTCGACTGCTGGAAAGGTGCGGCGCTGTGAGCAAGTCTGGCCGGTCGGTTCCTCCGCCTCCGCCCACGCCCGTCTGTTGAATTCCTGAAAATACCGTGAATGGCGATCCGCTGGTCAGCGTCGTGATGTTCAGAAATTGCCACCCTCCGGTTACGACCTTTGGAACCACCCGAAGAAACCTCACCCGATCCAGATACAACAACTGAATCACGCTGGCGCTGAAAGCGTGCTTCACGTCAAATGTCGACGGTCCCTTCTCCGCTCCGGGTTCCCAGGGATTTTGTGGCTGTGTCTGCAGAATCACCCCTGCGGTGCCGAGCAGGCTTCCAAGTACCGCGCTTGTATCATCCAGCGATTTTGAGTACGTATAACTCGCCTGCACTCCGAGCCCCGCTCGCGCTGATGTTTTGCCAATACTGGTTTGCAATGCGTGGTAACTCGAATGCGAGCCACTGGAAACAATATTTTCGACGCCATAGCCTCCGATCGCGTGACCACTCGAGTCGAAACGTGTAAACGGCGCGAACGCCGGCTCGGCGCCCACGTAGCTGTTCGGCGAGTAAACACGCACCAGGTGCACCCCAACCGTTCCGACGTAGGCGGCGCTGAATTTCACGTCGCGGAAGTCATGATCTAAACCAGCGGTGAAGGTCCCGAGATACCCATTGCGAAACTCACGCTCAATTCCTGAAACGCTTGGGAGTTGCAGTTGGTTTCCCGGCGTGAGCGCCGCGATGTCAGATGCCCAACGGTCAAGATCAAGGATGGTATTCGGGCGGACCGACGTCGAGGTTCCGTCCGGAAAAACCAGCTGTCCATTGGTGGCATAAGCCGGCGGCAAAGGGAACGAAATCGCGGTATTGCTGAAAGGAACCGCAACATTTGGCTCCGCAGTCAGATTGGAAGTAAATGTGAAAGGAGTACCCGCGGTCAGGAAGTTGTCCTGCCACAGATTCGGCAGCAAGGTCGTGATCGCCCCGGCCGCATGCAGCACGGTGTGCGACCAGGGGTTGTAGTCAATAGCGAGCCGGGGCCCGAAGCCCGACCAATCCTGGTTGTAAGGGGGCTGCGGATTGACTACAAAAATCTGCTGCGCATTGCGATCGCGATAGTCGGCCGGAGTTCCGTCAGCCTTAAGGAATCGCGGCAGCGAAGTTCGTTTCGTCGCCTCGTGAATGCGGCTGTTCAGTTCGTAGCGCAGCCCATAGTTCAGAGTTAATCGCGAACTGGCCTTCCAGCTTTCCTCGAAATAAAAATCGTAAGCCTCACGCTGCACGCCGGCTTCGTCAAACCTGTCGCCAACCGGAGTTAATGGCGCAGCAATCGTGGCGTTGTATGAATACGGAGTGGCGGTCAAAAGCCCGAGGAGCGAATCCGGCAACGGATCGCCTACTTTGATGTCATGCATGCCGCTCGCCGACGGAATGAACACCTGCGAATACGCTGTACCGCCGCCAAACGAATACGCCCCGTTCGGGGTGACGCCGAAAATCGTTGAGTCACGATTGACGCGGATTTCCGCTCCCCATTTAAGAGTGTGCTGCCCACGAATCGTCGCCCAATCCTCGCGCAATTGGTACAGGTTCGAGTACGACCCGAAAATCGATCCTCCGGGCGCGTTGTATCCCTGGAATAGGCCATCACCGAATCCCAAAGCGGGTTGCGTTTGATTGATTGCCGGAAAAAACGGTGTGCTACGGATGTAGCCGAAGCCAGTGTCAGAAGTCGTACTGCTCGAAATAGCGCGCGTGTACCTCACGGTTGCATTCCGCTGGTGATCGAAGAATCGAATTCCGAAACTTGGATCGATGGCGGTCTGGTCCGGATTCGTCACCGGCCCGGTCACCTGGTTCAGACTGAAGCGGGTGAGCAGATTGGCCTTGTCAGAAATTTTATGGTCCACGCGAATTGAAAACTGATCTGTGGTGGTCGAAACTTTTGAGAACGTTTCGTAGGTTCGCGGTCCATAGGGCCCGCTCGGAGCATTCGGCAAAGGGTAATGGTCGAGCACAGGCTGGATCGCCGCGTTAACAGGTACGGTGAGAGTGTCTCCGGGAAAAGTAGTGGTATCAATCCCCTGCCGCTCGGCTACGGTCGGAACCGGGAGCACCTGGGTCGTCCCCAGGACCTGCCGGAATCCCTGATATTCCCCGAAATAGTGGGTGCGCCCGCGCCCGTTATAGATTCCGGGCAGAACAACAGGGCCCCCGTTCGCAAATCCGAACTCATTGCGCACGAACGGTGGAATCCGGCGATGGCTGATTGCGTTCGGATGATCGAAATAATTGCGCGCGTCGAACGCCGCGTTGCGCACGAATTCAAACACGCTGCCGTGCACCTGGTCCGTCCCAGATTTCGAAACTACATTTGTGTAACTCGCCCCGCCGTGGCCAATATCCGCCGGCATCACGCCGGAATTTGACTGCACCTCCTGGATCGCGTCCACATTGAAATTCGAAAACGTCGCACCGCCCATCTCCGGATCAGTCGTATCTGCTCCATCGAGCGAGAACACGGTTGCCGTTCCTCTCTGTCCGTTTACCGCGAATTGTTGGGTGAAATTGGCGGCGCCGTTAGTGTCGGTCATGGTTCCGGCGGCGAGCAGCAGCAGTTTGCTGAAATCCCGGGAATTCAGGGGAAGGCTGGAAACTTCCCCGCTGGAAAGACGCTCTCCTCCGCTCGACTCCGGCTCGCTCCCCTCCTGCGCAATCTTGACGATCGCGACCTCTCCAGCAGAACCCAACTTCAGGTCGGCTGTGAGAGGCACATTCCCAATACTTACGTGGTCGGACGAGCGATAAGTTTTTTGCTGGAAAACAAGCGACAGTTCATATTCGCCTGCAGCCAAACCTTCAAACGTGAATCTCCCGTTCGCTGACGACCTCACCGACACTGTTGCCTCGCCGCGGGCGGGCACGCCGTGAAGTTCAACGATCGCGCCAGCGATGGCGTGTCCCTCAGCGTCGCGAACCACGCCGCTCCATGATCCAGTTGAAGAGGCGCCAGCGTAGAGACACGTCCCGATCAACAATGCCAACGCAATCGTGTGGGCCCGCACCAGCATCCCGGAAGTATATCTCTGCCGACGCCTGCGAAGCGCCGGCCGCGCGATGGCTGCTTCGTGCAGAATTACAATGGACGCTATGCTTCCTGCCGCCGCGTGTGGAAACTCCTGCCGAACCTCCCTGATTCGGAAAACCGTCCTCGCTCTTTGCGCGGGATTAGCGATTCTCTCGTCTGAGGCGGCAGCGCAAACATCACCCGACCCTACCTTGGAGCAGGAACTCGGCGCTGAAGTCGCGCGCTTTGTGGAAGCCGACCGCGCCGCTCCGCCGGCCCCCTGTCAGGTGTTGTTTGTAGGCTCATCGAGCATAGTCAATTGGAAAGACACCCTCGCCTCCGACATGGCGCCCATGCCCGTTATCAATCGCGGCTTCGGCGGCTCGCATATCGAATATGTAAACCGCTGGTTCGATCAGATCGTCGCCCCTTACCATCCTCGCGCCATCGTCTTCTACGCGGGCGAAAACGATCTCGATGCCGGTAAATCAGTAGAGAGAGTCGTTTCCGACTTCGATGAGTTCATGAAGCGCAAGACGCAGGCCCTTGCCGACACACCCGTCTATTTCATCTCTCTTAAGCCTTCGAAGTTGCGCTTCGCTCAGTTTCCGCTGCAGAGCGAAGTGAATGAGGCAGTACGCGAACGCGCCGGCAAACGCACAGATTTGCGCTTTATCGACATCGTTCCGCCCATGCTAGACGACCAGGGAAAACCCAAAGACCTTTTTGTGGCCGACGGCCTGCACATGAAACCTGCCGGCTACGCCATCTGGACGAAGGCTGTGCGGGCGGCGCTTCTCCCAAATACTGAAGTGCAAGCGCACACTTGCCACAGCAGGACAGCCGCGTCTCATCCGTGACACTGGCCAGAGAACCGTGTTCCAGCGCAATCAAACGCGCGGTTTACGCCATCCGGCGCAGTATCTTGCCTTGCACTGCCGAGGTCTTGATACCTGATGGGGCTGTGCCCTATCATTCTCACCCCATGTCCGACCCGCTGGTGATTGATCGTTCGAATTCCTACCCATCGCAGGAAGTACTGGTCTTGAACGGACCATTGACGGCGAGCAATAGCGCGACCTTTCAGAACGCCATGCGCCGTGAAGATCCGGCGGAAACGATCATTCTCGACCTGAGCGAGGTTCCCTACATCGACTCTGCAGGGTTAGGTCTGCTGGTAACGGCATATGTGACCCGCCAGAAATCCGGACGCAAGATGGTGCTGAGTGGCATCAATCCACGCGTGCAAAGACTTTTTGAGATCACCAAGGTCGCAAGTTTGTTTCTGACCTTCTCGAGTCCGGAAGAAGCGATCGCGGCCCTCAACAGCGCGGGAAAAGCCTAAAGATTACTGCAGCTTCGCGTATTCGGCCTTGGCTTGCTTGAGAATCGGAATATCCGCGTCGGCGTCTTTTAATGTCCCCAGAAAGTCCTGATACGCGGTCCGGGCGTTGGAGGTATCGCCGGCGAGGGCGTAGGCGCGGCCCAATCCAAGCCCGGATAGGGTGTAGAGCGGACTTGTGGGATCGATCCCGCGATGGTCCAAAATCTTCCGATATTCAGCCTGCGCCTTTTGCGCATCGCGAGCTTGCAGATAAGCCCGCGCGCGATAAAAGCTTGGCCAGATGCTGCATGAGTTAGGGCCCATCCCAAATTCGTAAGGGCGAGCCTTCTCGAGGAGTTCAATTGCCTTGTTGGGATTATTGCTCCGCATTTGCGCCAGCGCCTGAGCAAGCGGAAGCCACACTGAATTCAGCATCGTGTCTCGCGGAAATTTTTTGGCGAGATCGGAAAGCATCCTCTCGCCGCTCGCGTCGCCGATACTTGCGAGCAGAAGACCAACGCCCCATTGGGTGTCGCGGTCCTTTGCCATCGCAAAGGCCTTTGCGATCGCCGGACGTGCGCCGCTTGCATCCCCCTGCTCCGCCTCGAGTTGTGCTCCCAGGAGAACGGTGGATGAGGCGAACTCGTTCATACCGGAGCGGCTTGAGATGTCTACAATCTGATTGAGGATTTGCCTCGCATCTTTCGTTTTACCGGCGGAATACTCGATTTGCATTTTGAACATCAACAGTATCGCCTTCATGACATCGTGCCTCGCGCTGTCTATAACCCGCTGCATACCAGGTTCGTCGTGCTGAAGATAGGCAAGAAATAGACGATCGAATACCCCAGCGGTCAGTTGCATTCCTTG
>JBKPSP010000094.1:0-10951 GCA_046735175.1 Acidobacteriota bacterium | reverse complement strand
AAAGACCAAGGCACTGAGGCCATCAGCCTTCAGTGCCCAGAGGAAACAAGGGTGAGTGATCGTGCGGGTGATTAGTTTTGGATTGAGGGAGTCAGTCGAGCCAGCAACTGCCGGGCTTCACCGGACCCGGGAGCGTTCAGTTCGGCAGACTCGCGCAAATACCGCTCGCCGACTACACGATCGCCAAGCGACAATGCAATTTCGCCCGCACGACGAAGCATCTTCGCATCGCGAATGCCGACGGCCAATGCGCGTTCAATGTCGGTTCTTGCCTCCGCATCCCGTCCGTTGACGTGTAGCGCCCAGGCGTGAGCATCGAGGGTAAAGACATCGTGACGCCATGCGAATTCTTCTTCCGCGACCTTTAGGGCCTTGGCGGGTTCGTGCGCGTGATCGGCGTAGTAAAAAATCAGTTCGCGATCGGAGTTGTCTTTCCGCGCGGACTCGGCGATCGATTTGGTTTCGAACTCTGCAAAATCGCGTTTCGCTTCATCAGCGCGGCCGGCAAGCGCCTCCGCCTCGGCAAGATCATAGAGATTTTCCGCATGGCGAGCGGATTGGTAGCGCTGGCTGAGCAAATTGACCGCGTCTTCGTAACGCTTTTGCTCGATGCGTACCTTGGCTAGATTCTGCAGCGCGTAGTGGTATCCCGGGAATAGAGCGAGCGCTTGTTGCAGGCTGGCCTCCGCATCTTGGACCTTTCCGGAGGTCATCTGCAAGTGGCCGATCTGGCTGAGAATCCAGGCGCGGTCTTCGGTCTCGCTGGGCGGAGTGGATTGATACGCCATATTCATCAGGTCGAGCGCACCGTCAATGTCGCCGAAGAGTTCTCGCAGATAGGCGGCGCGTGTGACTCCGGGCATATTTCCGGGACGCAGATTCAGCATCCACTGTGCGGCTTTTTCGGCGTCGTCGTAATTGCCGAGTTCGACATTAGCGTCGGTGAGAAAGCCGTAGAGCATGATGTCGTCGGGCATCTTCTTGTTGAGTTCTTTTGCTTTTTCCAGTGCGGCGGGGAATTCATGCTTTCCCAGGAGGAGCCAAACAGCGGTGCGCTCGCCATCGAAGTTTCCTGGGGCAATTTCGAATGATTTCTTCAGGGCGTCTTCGGCTTGGGTGTAGAAGTTGACGTCGGAAGTCTCGCGCGCGCGGCGGGAGAGCGCCAGAGCAAGAGCGTTGTAGGCTTCGAAGTCTTTAGCGTTTTTGGCAATGAGCCGGTTTGCGGCTGCCATGCTTTGCTCGGCAGGAGAAAGCGCGGTTTGACCATATCCAGGGCGGCCAAAAACCATGGCAATAAGAAGAAGCGAAACGGTCGTGGATTTCATTTTGTTCTCCAAATGTTTTTTCTGTGCCTCTGTGTCTCTGTGGTGAATTGGTTGCTTTTGGATCAGAAAAGGGCGGGTGAGGGCACCCGCCCCTACGTGGTCTGTTATTGAATCGGGCAGACTCCACCGGGCTGACCGGAGCAACCTTCCTGCCCGGGCCCGACGTGGTGGCTGTCGCGGCCGCTGTTGGCCGACTTCACGTATGGGAACGTGGTGCCGAAGCCGTTGCCTTTGGTGTTGACGCCATCGCCGATCGGCGTGCCGAACTGCTGTGGATCGGCCAGGATTCCCGCGACGGCGCGTGAAGCGATGTCCACGACGTCATCCGACAGGCGCCGTCCATTCGGGAACCCCGCCACGTCGCCGGCCAGGAAGCCGAGGCGTTTTTGACGTCCTGCGGGCGTTGGCGGAATACCGGTGTTCAAACGAAGCAGGTCAGCGATTGGCCCGGCATCTTTCGTGCCGCAACCCGGGCAGATGGGCGCCGCGTAGACCACCAGGGGCAGAAGGTCGGTGCGTAGGGCCGGAGGAACCGGAATTCCGATCGAACCGAAGACGGTGGCAAGCAACGGGTTGAGGAAGAAGTTTGCGAACTGGGCGTCGTTCTTGGGGTCATCCATGCTGAAACGGTCTTTGGATCCCGTGCCGATGATCAATTCGTTGATCAACGGATTGCCTTCACGCTGAATTTGTTGCCAATTACCTTGGTTCAGCGCGACTGATGGCGAACGGCGAACCGTAATCTGCCGGCGTGAAGTGGTGCCGTAAGTTCCGATGACTGCTTGCTTGTCGCCAGCGCCGTGCAGTTTGCCATCAACCGTCAGCCAGGCGGTTGGAACTTCGAGAACGATGCTGTTCACGTTGAAGCCGGCGACGGCATCTGGTGCGTAATTGTTGTGATCGTCACCATCGACCGTGGAACTCAGCACGCCGCCAACTCCCATGCGGAAGTGCAGAGAGTCGAATGCCGCGCCGAGGTCGATAAAGAAAGGATCGTCCACGGTTCCGGCGAAGACACGTGCGCCGTTGCCGAGATCGTAGATTCCTTGATTGAAGAGCGACTGGTACTCCGGCATGGTCTGCGGGCCGACGTTCGACGGCACTGCAAACAACGTTTTGCCTTCCGCCAGGTGTGTGATCTTGCCGTTCCTGATCATGGTGACTGAATAGGCCTGGCGCAGGCTCAGGCCTTCGGAGCCCGGCCCGTCGAGCGCGGTGATCGGGGGAATTCCGGCAAGGCCGCCGACGAATCCTGTGAATAATCCCGGCTGGCGAATCTGGGTATTGAAGCGGAACTGGAAGATGACGTCTTCAACTCCGTCGTGGTTGTTATCCACTTTCATTTCGTAGAGGACGTTGGGATCGAAGGGGAAATAGTTGGGTCCGTTCGAGGGTTCAAGGAACGGATCGACGTTCAGAACCATGGTGACGCGGTCGGGATGGTCAAAGCTGACGAATGCGTACCAATCGGTTATGTCGGCGGTGCGGTCGAGGGCGGTGATCGGTGCCTCGCGGTGGCTGGAAGCGAGCAGGCTGCTGGGCAGCACTGTCAGGGCCAGCAATGCGATTGCCGCGATAAATTTGCGAAGCTGCATAAAGTTCCTCGGGAGTTGAAGTCTCATTACTGCTGAGTCGTTGTGAGTACGTGCGGGAGTGCGGATCGGATTTATGGGCACAGGGGTGCGTGTATACTCGGCGGCGTGTTGAGCCCTCCGACCTTTCGCCATATGAAACATTTTTCCTGGATTTTGCTCGGGTTGGCTTTGTGTCCAACTACTCTTTGCTACGGCGATCCCCTTGACGACCTTGCGCGCGACTTCTGGAGTTGGCGGGCAGCAGAGCAGCCGATTTCGTCTGACGATGTCAATCGAATCGAGCGGCCGGCGGGCTGGGTTCCTGACTGGTCTCCGGCAGCCGTGGAGCGGTATAGAAAACAATTGGAGCAATTTGAGTCGGCATGGAAGAAGTTAGATTTGTCTGCGTCTCCGGTTGCCCGGCAGGTTGACTATGGCCTGATGGGGTCGGCGCTCGCACGGGTTCGTTGGGAATTGGATTTCACCAAGGGCTGGCGGAAAAATCCCGATTTTTACATCGATCAAACTATCGGCGCTTACTTCTCGCTACTACTGCCTCCACCACCCTTCGACGAGCAGCGCACCCGGCAAGTCGTCGCGACGCTGAATTCGATGCCGAACATGATCGAAGATGGCAAGAAGAACCTGACCGATCCGGCAGCACCGTTTGCGCGTCTGGCTTTAGCGAGTCTCACCGATATTCGAGCCCGGCTTTTGAAGTCGGTTCACGAACTTAAGCCGATGCTCTCGCCAACCGCACCAGGGGACGTTGATGGCGCGGCTGAACGGGCGATCAAAGCATTG
Source organism: Acidobacteriota bacterium (assembly GCA_046735175.1). Classification (GTDB taxonomy): domain Bacteria; phylum Acidobacteriota; class Terriglobia; order Terriglobales; family Acidobacteriaceae; genus Gp1-AA145. Next base: position 7,248 of record JBKPSP010000094.1, on the reverse strand, counting down.
GAATCGTTTCGTGACTGGCTGAATGACCGGCTTCCGTCGATGTCAACAAAAACCGCGGTCGGGCGGGACTCTTACATCTTCTTCTTGAAAAAGGTTGCTCTCATTCCTTTTACGCCGGAGCAGTTGCTCTCGATCGGACATCAAGAGTGGGCACGTTCCGTGGCGTCGCAAACTTACGAGGAACGCCGTGACCACGATGTGCCGGAAATGAGAGCGTTCAAAGACGAACGCGAGCAAATTGCCGCTGAGGAGAAGGATGAACTCGCGATCCGGAAACATCTCGCGTCGAAAGAGTTGCTGACCGTACCGGACTGGATGCAACACTATCGCTACCAGCCAGTCCCGACGTATCTCTCTGCGCTCGGTGGCCTTGGCGAGGCAGACGATTTTACCGGCCCAAGCCGGTTGAAGGAGAACAGCACGCGCTACGTCGTTCCGCCTGCGTTGGAACTCGGATATTTCGCCAGCACCATGGCGAAAGACCCGCGTCCGTTGATCGTCCATGAAGGCGTTCCCGGTCACTATTTTCAGCTGGCACTCGGATGGGCAAATCCGGATCCGATTCGGCGTCATTACTATGATTCGGTCGCCAACGAAGGGCTGGGATTCTACGCCGAAGAAATGATGATGAATGCGGGCTTGTTTGACGATAGCCCTCACACCCGCGAGATCATTTGGAATTTCATGCGACTGCGCGCGCTGCGAGTGGAAGTGGACGTGAAACTCGCGCTTGGTAAATTCACCATGGACCAAGCGGCCGATTATTTGAAAAACACTGTGCCGATGGATTCAGACACAGCCCACGCCGAGGCTGCGATGTTTGCGTCGATTCCGGGGCAGGCGATCTCCTATCAGATCGGGAAGCTGCTCGTTTACGACTTTCTGGCGAGTGCGCAACGACAGAAGGGCGACGCCTTCAATCTACGCGAGTTCCATGATTTTCTTTGGCAGAATGGAAATGTGCCGATCACGCTGCAACGATGGGAATATCTGGGTTTGAAAGATGAGATCGATAATGCGGACCGACTGCACTGAGTGAAAGACATTCAATGTGGACTAAAAAACGCTCGCCGGTTGCTTGTGCCTAAAGGCTCTGCTAGGCTCACCTTGTGACTGAACTCCTTGAGAATGCATTGCGCAAGATCGCGAGCCTTCCTCGCGACGAGCAGGACGCAATCGCCTCACAAATCCTGGAGACGCTCGAGGACGAGAACATCTGGAAAGAAAAGCTTGGACGCAGTCAGAAAAGGCTCCAGGGGCTTGCGCAGGAGGCTAGGCGCGAATACGAGGACGGCAAGACGCATCCCCTTGACGACATTTTGTGATCGAGTCCCGGATCACCAGATCTTTTCGACTTGCATTTGATGCATTGCCCCGAGATATTCAGGTGCGCGCCCGGCGTGCCTACCACCTGTTTCGAGAGAAACCTGAGCACCCAAGCCTGCGATTCAAAAAGGTTGGCAACCTTGAGGATGTCTATTCAGTGCGGATTGGCCTGGGATACCGCGCGTTGGGCGTTTTGCAAGGGTCCACCATAGTTTGGTTTTGGATTGGTTCTCACGCTGACTATGATCGCCTGATTTAGACCGCCCGCAGCCAGTCGCCATTAAATGCTTTCCTCCGCTGGCGCGAAGACCACGAGCAACACCAATTCCTCTTCGATCTCGAAGAAACGATGATCCAATTTCGCTTCGACAAAGATCACGTTGCCCTCTGCGACTGGCTTCTCCTGGTTGGCGAGCCGCAGCTTGGCCCGACCACTTAGCACGTAGTAAATCTCGTCCTGTTCGTGGGGTCTCTGAAGATCGGCTCCGCCGGCGGGCAGGATGTAGATTCCGGCGCTCATGGCCGGAACGCGTAGGAATTCGAGATAAGACCTGCCGCCCTGGTCTCGCCGCGCCAGCAGATTGTCGAGATCAAAAACTTCGCTCATCCTAATGCGCCTTTCAAGAAGATCTCCGTGTATTGGCGGACCAAACCTTCCTCATCGAGCGGTCCTTCCGGGCGGTACCACTGATAGATCCAGTTGATCATTCCCAGCAAGGCGAAGGCCGCGGCGCGCGGCGTGATAGTGGCTGTTGATCCGCGCCCACGCTGCACCTCGGCGATCAAGTTCTCCACAAAGTGCACATAGTCTTTTTTGCGGGCATTGATTCGCTTGCGGAGAGACGGCGGCAGCGGGTGATTCTCGTGGAGCATCACCGTGATCTCACGGTCTCGCTCACTCAGGACGACTGCAATGTGGCGGCGGATCAGCATTCGCAGCCGTTCTTCGGGCTGGGGTATGGCTTTCACCGGGGCGATGACGCGCTGCTCGGTGATGTCCATGGCGTGGTTCATGAGCTCGAACAGGATCTCGTCCTTGCTCTGGAAATGGTGGTAAAGCCCGCCCTTGCTTAGCTTTAGAGCCGCAGCCACGTCGTTCATCGAGGTGCCATCGTAGCCCTGCTGCTGGAAGAGCCGCGCGGAGGTGCGCAGGATTTCCTGTCTGGGGTCGGCGATTGCGTCGCGGGGCATCGGCGAACACTATACAGCACCGCCGATGGCAACCACCAAATGTATTGACTTTGTTTCGGCGCAAAGCTAGCATAAACGAATACCGACCGACCGGTCGGTAGCAGACCAGCACAGGAGCTCCCATCGTGGCAACTATCTTCTACGAGCATGACGCCAACCCATCAGCGTTGAAGGGAAAAACTATCGCGATCTTCGGCTATGGCAGCCAGGGACACGCGCAAGCGCAGAACCTGCGCGACAGCGGCTACAACGTCGTCATTGGACTTGATTCCAGCCGCGGGAGCGCGAAGCAGGCGCAAGCCGACGGGTTCACAGTGTTCGCTCCGGCGGAGGCGGCCAAGCGCGCCGACTATCTGCAGATTCTGACGCCCGATGAGACGCAGGGAGATTTCTACGAGAGTGCGATTAGACCCGGCCTGACCAAAGGTAAGGTGCTGGGTGTTTCTCATGGCTTCAGCATTCATTTCAAGACGGTCGTTCCTCCACCTGACGTGGATGTTGTCATGATCGCGCCGAAAGGGCCGGGGCACTTGGTTCGCCGCGTGTACACAGAGGGTGGCGGCGTGCCTGCGCTGATTGCGATCCATCAGGATGCGAGTGGCCGCGCGCATGAACTGGCGTTAGCGTATGCCAATGGAGTTGGCGCAACCCGCGCAGGAGTTCTCCAGACCACGTTCAAGGAAGAAACTGAGAGCGATCTATTCGGCGAGCAAACGGTGCTTTGCGGAGGCCTGACGTCGTTAATGAAGAAGGGCTTCGAGACGCTGGTCGAGGCAGGTTATCAGCCGGAAATTGCCTACTTTGAATGTATTCACGAAATGAAGCTCATCGTGGATCTGATTTACGAGGGCGGGCTTGGCCGGATGCGTTATTCGATCTCGAACACCGCCGAATATGGTGACCTCACGCGCGGACCCAAGGTCGTTGGCGATGAGACGCGGGCAGCCATGAAGAAGATTCTGGCTGATATCCAGTCGGGCACGTTTGCGCGTGAGTGGATCAACGAAAACAAGACAGGGGTCAAGAATTTCACAGCTCTTCGCGAAGCCGAGAAGAAGCACCAGGTCGAAGAGGTGGGCGCAAGCTTGCGTGGCATGATGAGCTGGCTGAAATCCAGCAAGCAGGCTCCGAAGGCCGAAGCCGCACAGAAAAAGGTTGTCAATGCTTAGAGGCGCGGAAATCTTTTTGCAGTGCCTGCGCGCCGAAGGCGTGGACCTGATGTTCGGCTATCCCGGCGGCGCGATCATGCCGTTGTATGACGCGCTCGAAGGCAGCGGGATTCGGCACATTCTCACGCGTCACGAGCAGGGGGCAATCTTTGCTGCCGAAGGACACGCTCGCGCCACCGGCAAGGTTGGTGTTGCGGTGGCGACCAGCGGCCCGGGCGCCACGAATCTGGTGACCGGCATTGCCGATGCGAAGATGGATTCCGTGCCTCTGGTGTGCATTACCGGCCAGGTGCGCAGCGCGCTGATCGGAACGGATGCGTTTCAGGAAACCGATGTCTTCGGGCTGACACTCTCGCTAACCAAGTGGAGCAGGCTGGTCCGCTCAAGTGAAGAGATTCCCTCCGTGATCGCCGAAGGTTTTTACTGGGCGCGGGAAGGACGGCCTGGACCGGTGGTCATTGATATCCCGACCGATTTTTTGAAAGCGAAGATGGAATTCTCAGGGCCGGCGAAGTTCGCGCCTGCGCCGCGGCCGTCCGATGCGAAAGCTGATGGCGCGTTCCCGGATTCTGTCATTTCTTTACTGCAAAAAGCGCAGCGGCCGGTGGCTTTGATTGGCGCTGGCGCCAAGCTGTCGGGCGCAATCGACGAGCTCCGCAGTTTATTGGATGAATTGAATATTCCGACCTTCGCGACCGTTCACGGCCTTGGTGCGGTCCAACCTGAAGCTCCTTATTACTTGGGCATGGTTGGCATGCACGGCACGCGCGCAGCGAATATGGCCTTGCACGAGAACGACGTATTGCTCATTTTCGGCGCGCGACTGGACGATCGTGTCACCGGCGATCCCACGCGTTTTGCGCCGAATTCGAAGATCGTACATTTCGAGATTGATCCCGCTCAGCTCGATCGCGTGCGGCAATGTGAAATCCCCATCATCGGCGATCTGGCGCAGACGATTCCTGCGTTTCACAAGAGACTGAAAAAGGCGAGCCTTCCTGACTGGAGCGCATGGCGGGCGGTCGCGTGTGGCGAAGATCGGGCGGAACTCGATCCCCGCGGCTTGGCTCAGCCGACGATTCGATTTCTGGATGAGTTGTTTGGCCGCTTGCCGGAGAACAGCATCGTCCTCGCCGACGTTGGCCAACACCAGATGTGGGCGGCGCAACGGTATCGCTCCGCCTCGCCTCGCGGCTTCATTACGTCGGGAGGCCTCGGATCAATGGGGTTCGCTTTACCAGCTGCAGTTGGCGTTCAGCTTTCGAAGCCTGATGCCACCGTCGTCTGCGTCTCCGGCGATGGCGGCTTCCAGATGAACATTCAGGAGCTTGCCACAGTTCGACGCCTAAATCTGCCGATCAAGATGGTGATCGTGGACAATAAGTATCTTGGCATGGTGCGGCAGTGGCAGCAGCTGTTCTATCAGCGCAACTACGCTGAGACTGATCTGAGCGACAACCCGGATTTCGTGGAGATCGCAAAGGCGTATCGCATCAATTCCGAGCGGATACAGGAAGATGTGATGCGCGAATATCCTGTTTCGCAAGAAACGGGAAACACGCTTGAGCGTTTCCTGAAATCGCCTGAGCCGGAACTGCTGGTGTTCGATTGTGCTCCGGAGGCGAATGTTTATCCAATGGTGCCGGCAGGAGCGGCACTCTCGGAAATGCTGTTCGAAGAAGATTAAGAGCTTTGAAAGGGCGCGGCTTTCAGCCGCGCCGTGGCAATACTTGGAGCGATTTTACGGCACGGCTGAAAGCCGTGCCCTTTCAAAGCGAACTTGGGAGCAAAAACCATGCACGCATTTCACATCAACTATCGCAACACGCAAGGCACATTGATGCGGATTCTCACCGCGGTCTCACGTCGCGGCCTCAGTATCGAATACCTGCAAGCATCGGCCTCGGGCAGAGATCATCGCGCCGACCTTCTCCTCGAAGTCAATGAGAAGCAGATCGGCCAGCTCTGCCGCGACTGGCACGCGATCGTGGATGTCACGGATGTGCGTGTAGGAACTCCCACGCCCGAGATGCTGGAAGCCTTCGTCGGCTTTGCGGGTCCGCACCCACCGGTGTCAGCGGGAGCAGGGGGACGTTCGGCCAGCGCGGCGATGGCATAGGTTCTAATTCAAACCGAGCTTGAGTGCTTGCGCTAATTTCTTCTGCTGCTGATCAAAGGTGTACAGGTAGTCCGCTCCAAGTTCCACGGCAGCAGCAACGTGAACAAGATCAGCCGTGCGCGTTCCGAACTTTGCGGTATTTTGGAGCGAAAGTTTACGTGCTCGTTCGAAAACTGCGTCTGGCAATCCCTTCAGCTGGAAAACACCGTCTCGTAAGTCTTGCTCGAAGAGTCCGACGGAGGAGTTTGCTTGCATGACGGATATTTCTCTGCGAAAAATCCGCAATTGCATTGCATTGACGAATTCCAGTTCCGTTAAAGTTGAAATCACGTTCCGTCCAATCGCCTTCTGCATTGTGAGGGCAGCTGAGATGGAATTCGAATCTGGACTGAAGAGCGAAACCAGGAAGCTGGTGTCTATATAGGCGCTCAATACCGGCTCCGGTCCTTTGAAACCAATTCAGCCCCGCTCACGGAAAGCGTGGCGTCTCCGTAGGTCGCCCTCAGCCGTTCCAAGAAGTCCGGAACCGAATTCGGCTTTCCTTCGTTTTCCGGCACTATGCGACCGATTACCCGCCGACGTTTGGTAATTTGCACCTCTTCGCCCTGGCGAAGTAATCGCTCGATTTTCTTGAAGCCATATCTTAGGTCTCGAACCGATGCCTGTTTCATGTGATACATTATAGCATCACAAAATGCACTGATCCTACTTTTAGCTATCTGCCTTTCTCTTTGCTGCACCGTGTCGTAAGCTAAAGATTCTATGGACCTCAAACATCGCAGCCGACTCATCACCGATGGGCGCGATCGCGCGCCCTCCCGTTCGTATTTCAAATCGATTGGCTTTTCAGACGACGACCTCAGGAAACCGCTCATTGGAGTTGCCAATACCTGGATTGAGACCATGCCGTGCAATTTTCACCTGCGGCGGCTTTCGGCGAAGGTAAAAGATGGCATTCGCGCGGCGGGCGGGACGCCGATGGAGTTCAACACCATCGCGATCAGCGACGGCGAAACCATGGGCACTGAGGGCATGCGCGCTTCGCTGGTAAGTCGCGAAGTCATTGCCGACTCGATCGAATTGGTGTGCCGTGGGCAATTGTTCGACGCAGTAGTGTGCATCGTGGGCTGTGACAAGACAATTCCAGCTGCGGGTATGGCTCTGGCCAGGCTGAATCTTCCGGGAGTCGTGCTTTACGGCGGCACCATCGCGGCAGGTAATTTTCGCGGCAAGGATGTCACAATTCAGGACGTGTTCGAGGCGGTAGGCGCAAACGCAGCTGGGAAAATCAGCGACCAAGATCTCCTCGAGATCGAAAACGTTGCCTGCCCCGGCGCAGGCGCGTGCGGTGGTCAGTACACCGCCAACACGATGTCCACTGTCATGGAGATGATTGGTCTCTCGCCGATGGGCTTCAACCTGTCTCTTATACACATCTGACGC
>JBKPSP010000093.1:0-72921 GCA_046735175.1 Acidobacteriota bacterium | reverse complement strand
AATTACCCAATTACTCAATTGTTCCGCCCCTGTGGTGAACACGCGCTTAGTGCTTCAACCCTATTTTGCCGCCGATGTCGCGTCTTTTCCTAGTAACTTCTGGAGTCCTGACATGAAATCGACCGGGACCGGGAATACGACGGTCGTATTCTTCTCCACACCGATTTCGGTCAGCGTCTGCAAATATCGCAGTTGCACGCTGACGGGTTCGGTCGCGAGTAAGTGCGCGGCATCAATAAGGCGCTGGGCAGCGGCAAACTCACCTTCGGCGTGAATGATCTTGGATCGCTTTTCACGCTCCGCCTCAGCCTGTTTAGCCATCGCGCGTTGCATAGTCTCTGGCAGGTCAACTTGCTTAACCTCAACCGCGACCACCTTCACTCCCCAGGGGGCTGTGTGGGTATCAAGAATGGTTTGAAGGCGCGTGTTGATTTTGTCACGGTGGGCGAGCAATTCGTCCAGATCAAGCTCGCCGAGGACGGACCGCAGCGTCGTTTGCGCGAACTGGGACGTCTGGTAAACGTAGTTGGAAACTTCGACCACCGCTTTTGTCGGCTCAATCACGCGAAGAAAAATGATCGCGTTGACCTTCAGGGTCACGTTGTCGCGGGTGATGATGTCCTGCGGCGGGACCTCCAGCGCCTCTTGTCGGAGGGAAACGCGCACAATGCGGTCCATCGGGGCAAGCACGAGGATGATCCCGGGCCCTTTTGAGCGGGGGAGCAGGTGTCCAAACCTGAAGATGACTCCCCGTTCGTACTCCGCCAGGATCTTGATCGAACTGAGCGCATACAGCAACACAACTACCAGGACCACAACTCCGAATGTTCCCAGACCACTCAAAAGGTCCATGCCCCGCCTCCGCCAAAATAGATGCGAACGAATTGTACTGCAATGAGCGTGATCGCTCTCGGGATTGTCAGTTGCTGTTTCGCACCGATGGTTCCACTGTCAACTCAAGTCCATCCACTTTGCGCACGCGCACTCGCTCTCCGGCGGCCACATTGGCAGACGAGACGGCGTCCCAGAGCTCCCCATGAACAAAAACTTTGCCTGCAGGAACGAGTGGAGTCTGTGCCACCGCCTCTTCGCCGATCAATCCCTCGATTCCCGTCACTACTTTGTTTCTCCGCGCCCGTAGAGCAATCGTCATGAGAAATACGGTGATCGCGCCCAGCGGAATGCTGACCGCCAGTGCCGTGGCCAGTTTTACCCGCATTTCGGGGATGGGTGAATCCACGAGCAGGAGCGCGCCAATCACCAGAGTCGCAATGCCGCCCACGGCCAGCGCACCGTGCGTTCCGAATTTCGCATCCAGCGCAAAAAGTGCGAACGAGGCAAGTATCAATCCCACAGCAGCAAATCGAATCGGCAGCAAGTGCAGTGCAAAAATCGCAAGCACGATGAAAACAATCCCCACCGTTCCCGGCCAGACTGCTCCCGGATGATTGAATTCCGCGTAGAGTGCGAGCGCGCCGATCGCCAACAGAATGAAGGCAATGTCCGGCTCCATAAGAAACGCGAGGATCTGTTCTTTGAGTGTCGGCTGAAGCACTTGCTCAGGTTTGCCTACGAGGTCCAGCGTGATGGTCTCTCCGTTGAAGCGCTTGATCGGCTTACCTGTCATCTGCCGAAACAAATCTTGTTCATCTTTCGCGACGTAGTCGATCAGCTTTTGCGAGAGCGCTTCGGTTTCGGTGAAGGATTTCGACTGCCTTACCGTGCTCTCGGCGACATCAATATTTCGGCCGCGCTTCGATACGAACGATCGCATCAGTGCCGCGGCGTCGTTCATCACTTTTTCACCCATCGCACCCTGAATGTCGCCGCCAAACGGCCCGACCGGGTGGGCCGCTCCAGTGTTGGTCCCCGGGGCCATCGCTGCCACATCGGCACTCTCAAGAATGAAAAACCCAGCCGAAGCAGCGCGACTGCCGCTTGGGGTCACATAAATAATCACCGGCGCGGGTGAAGACACGATTTTTTGCATGATCTCGCGCATGGAACTCATCACGCCACCCGGTGTGCTCATTTCGATGACAACCGCGTCGGCCTTGATCGCCGCCGCACGATCGAGCGCGCGCTCGACACGTTCAGCAGTGGCCGCCTGAATGGTGTCGTCGAGAACGAGCTTCAAGACATCCGCAGATGCGAATGCCGAAAGGAAGAGAATCGATACAAGAAGAGCGGGGAAGCACCGACGCATAGGGAGACCTCCCAAGATGCTTCTATTGTCGCGCAAAACGGGCCTCAGGCGTTAGGCGTCAGGCTTCAGGCGTCAGTCTTATACGAACTGTCATCCCGACCAATTGGTCTGTGGAGGGAGCTTGCGTTCTTCACCCGAAACACAAGGTCTCTCGACTACGCGGCGCGTCAACAAACCTGACGCGCCGCTTCGCTCGAGATGACAGGGATTTGCTGAACGATTATTTCGGCAGCCGAAGTCAAGCTAAGAGTCAACAGCCAAAAGCCAACAGCCAAAAGCCAACAGCCAAGAGCCAAGAGCCAAGAGCCTCCCTACTTCGCCCTCGGATGTGTTTGGTCGTAAACGGCGAGCAAGTGCTTCATCGAGAGCTGCGTGTATCGTTGCGTGGTCGAGAGCCGTTCGTGTCCGAGCAGTTCCTGAATTGCGCGCAGGTCGGCGCCTTCTTCGAGCATGTGAGTTCCGAAAGCATGACGCAACGTGTGCGGATGCACGTCCGGCGACAGTCCTTTTGCAACTGCAATTTTCTTGATGATGCGCCCAACGCTGCGTGTCGTCAGCCGCCCACCGCGCTGATTAATCAGCAGCGCAGGAGTATTCTTGCGAGTTTTAGAGAGCACGGCCTGCCTCGTCGGCAAGTAGGCGGTCAGCGCCAACTTCACGCCGTCACCGAACGGGACATATCGCTCTTTCTTTCCCTTGCCGCTGACCAGAATCGCTTCGGCGCTGAGGCTGAGATCGCTGAGGTCAATGCTCACCAGCTCCGAATTGCGAATGCCGCAGCCGTAGAGCAGTTCGAGCATCAGCCGGTCGCGCTCGGGAAACGATGCAATTTCAGGCATCCCGCCGTCGAATACGGAATTCATCTCTTCCATTGTCGGCACGCGCGGCAATTTCTTCGGAAGCTTTGGAGTGGAAACCAGCGCCGCCGGATTCTGCTCGACCATCCCTTCCTGCGCCAGCCAGCGATAAAGCGAACGCACCGCCGCCAGCGATCGCGCAACCGAAGTCTTGCTCAGACCTCTTTCATAGAGATGGGAGAGAAATCCACGAATGGTGATGTGATCGATCTGCTTCCATGTGCGGGAACCGACGTATGCCGCGAAGATTGCCAGATCGCCGGTATACGCCTTGATGGTATGCGCGGAAGCATTGCGCTCGCGCAGCGAACGAAGAAACTGCGCAATCGCCTTACCGATTTGGGTTTTCTCGTCCATCAGAGATCAATTCACCACAGAGGCACAGGGACACAGCGAAGAACCTTCTTAGGTGTTCCCTGTGTCTCTGTGTCCTTGTGATGAAGCGCTTTTCGCCTTTGCCCGCGGATGATGCTTTGCATATACGGTCTTCAGTCGGTCCAGCGCAACATGCGTATAAACCTGCGTGGTCGAAATGTTGGAATGTCCCAGGATCGTCTGCACCGTGCGCAGATCCGCGCCGTTCTCCACCATATGTGTGGCGCAACTGTGACGCAGCATGTGTGGACTGGCATGGCGTCCGATGCCCACGGACGCTTTATCCACCATCTGCCAGACGCGCTGGCGCGTGATCTTCTTCGCTCCACGCGCGATAAACAGAAACGGTGAATTCCTTTGCCCTGCGAGCACAGGTCGTGCATCGCGTAAATACATACTGAGTGCCTCCTGCGCGGAACGCCCCAAAGGCACGATGCGTTCTTTATCGCCCTTGCCGCGCACCAGCACGTAGCCCATGTCGAGCTTCACGTCCTCGAGTTTGAGGGAAACGATCTCGGAGACTCGCAGCGCCCCGGCATAGAACACTTCAAACATCGCCCGGTTTCGCGAGATCAATGCGGGACTGATCGGTCGGCTGGTGTCGGCGGCCAACATCTGCTCGACTTCACTCCTGCCGAGCGACTTGGGCAGGATTTTCCATTGCTTGGGAAGCGGAATATTCAGCGTTGGATCTCGCTCGATACGCTTATCAAGGAGAAGAAAGCGATATAGATGCCGCAGGGCGGAAAGCTTCCGCGCAACTGATCGTCCGTCAACGGAATTGGCAAAAAGTTGCTGAATAAAACCGCGCACGTCTTCCCGTCGCGCCGTCAGCAGCGTGCGCTTACTGCGATCGAGGATGGCGGCGAATTGTCCGATATCGCGCGAATAAGCCGAAACCGTGAGCGAGGCAAGCCCCTTTTCAATCTTCAGGTAGTCGATGAATGAGGAAAGAACCACGGAGTTTGGTTCAGAACGCACACATCAAGTATGCGCATTATCAGACGCTGATTACAGTAATGAGCTGGATGCTGCCCGGACGTTCTCCATGTTCCGCTGTGCACCTCTGTGCCCTCTGTGGTAGTTGCTTTGGGAGTTTTACCACTTCAGACAGAAGTCTTAACCACAGAGGTCACAGAGTTACACAGCGGAGTGCATCGGTAAGTTCAGTTTTTTCCTGCTTCCTTGAGCACATCCACGGCATAGATCGCGCCCTGCGGCGTTTCTTCATGCTTGAAATATGCAAAGACGTCGCGTCCGGCTGCAAGGTGCTCGTGCATGCGACGAACCATCGCCTGGCGTTCTTCTGCCGTGTACTCCGGCTTGCGATAGCGGTAATACGCAAAATCGCCTGTGACCACGTCCGGCGTAACCCGCTCCTCGGTTTCAGCGATGCACAGCGCGCGATTGTACTGCCGCAAACACGCAAATACATCGTCCGTAAACCAGGAGTCATGCCGAAACTCAAAGGCGACCGGAATTCCTTTTGGCAAGATGCTCAGGAAATCCTGCAGCACCTTCGGATCAGCCTTCATATTTGGCGGCAATTGAAACAGCACTGGCCCGAGCTTCCGCGCGTCCGCCAAAGCTTCGATGGTGCCGAAGAAGCGAGTCACGAAATCTTCCGCGCCCTTCAGCCGTTTGATATGCGTGATCACCTGGTGCGCCTTGATCCCGAAACGGAAGTGATCGGGCGTCTGCTCGATCCACTTCTTCGCGGTTGTTTCTTTGAGGAGTTGACGGAAGGTGAGGTTTACTTCAACTGTATTCAGTTGGCTGGCGTAGTAACCCAGAAACTTGGTTTGCGCGAGCTTCTCTGGATAAAACGCCGGTTTCCAGCTTGGGTAAGCCCATCCGGACGTGCCGACAAAAAGTTGCGCCATAACTCTATCGGAGAGCGTCAGCGACCGCGCCGCTCTCAATCAGCTTGGCGATGGCCGCGAAATCAGCGTACATCGCTCGGTCTTTTTCCATCGCTGCAGAAACGGAGCGGATCGCATCGTAGGCTTTCAGCCCGCGCTTTCCCGTTTTCAGGGGTGCGACGAAGTCCAGCGCCTGCGCCGCCGCCATCGCTTCAATCGCCATCACGTTTCGGGTGTTTTCGACCACGCGCCGCAGCTTGAGAGCTGCAGTCATTCCCATCGACACATAATCTTCTTTGTTGCCGGAGGTTGTAATTGAATCCACCGATGCCGGATGCGCCAGCACTTTATTTTCACTGACCAGGGCCGCGGCCGTGACCTGCGGCATCATGAATCCGGAATTTAAGCCAGCACCGGGAGCAAGAAAGGGCGGCAGCCCTTCGTTCAAGGCGGGATTTACCAGCCGCTCTATCCTGCGCTCGGAAATTCCGGCGAGAGCGCTGAGTGCGATGGCAAGGAAATCGAGCGCGAATGCGACCGGCTCCCCGTGGAAGTTTCCGCCGGAGAGAACGGCGGAGTTCCCGGTCGCGGTGAACACCAGTGGATTATCCACCGCTGAATTTGCTTCAGTCTCAAATACGGCGCGGCAATTTGCCAGCGTATCGCGCACGGCTCCGTGCACCTGCGGCATGCAGCGAAGCGAATAAGCATCCTGCACCCGCCCGCACTCGCGATGCGATTCGCGAATCTGGCTGCCTTCGAGCATCTTGCGAAGGTTCGCTGCGGATTGAACCTGTCCTGCATGCGGACGCGCGCGATGAATTCGCTCATCAAACGCGACGTCCGTCCCGCGTAGAGCATCAAGCGTCATCGCGCCGATCACGTCCGCCGAATTCACCAGAGTCTCCGCGGCAAGCAAAGCGAGTGTCCCGACCGCGAGCATCGCCTGCGTACCGTTGATCAGCGAAACCGCTTCCTTCGCTTCAAGCACCAGCGGCTTGATCTCGGCTTTGCGCAGTGCGTCGGCGGCGGGGACTCTTTTTCCAACTTCGTCAATGCACTCACCCTCGCCGATCAGCGCCAGCGCCAGATGTGCCAGCGGCGCCAGATCTCCACTCGCCCCAACGCTGCCTTGTGACGGAACAAACGGTGTCACGCCGCGATTGAGCAATTCACAGAGCGTGTCGATCACCACGGGGCGCACGCCAGAGAAACCCTTGGAAAGGGAATTGGCGCGCAACACCATCATGGCGCGCGTCTCAGCAAGCGAAAGAGGTTCGCCCACCCCAACCGCATGGGATCGGACCAGATTCACCTGCAGCTCGCGAATCTGATCTCCGGCAATCCGTACGTCGCTGAGCTTGCCGACACCGGTTGTGATCGCGTACGAGACCTGGTTCCCGGCAACAATCCCTTCGACTACGGCTCGGGCATTGTCCACCGCTGCACGCGCATCCGGCGCGAGAAGCACACTTTGCCCGTTGACCGCCACCTCGCGCACCGCTTCCAGCGTGAGATCGTTGCCGTCAATGTGGAGAACTTTCATATCGCCTTGGTTGAGCACAAGCGGGAAGGGCACGACTTCCAGTCGTGCCGTCCGAAGTCCAATCAGATCATTACGGCACGGCTGTAAGCCGTGCCCTTCCCGCGTTCCTAAGCTTTCGCGGCTGCTGTTCGAAAAGCTGCCATATACTTCTCTGGTATTGCCCTTACCTTCATCTCGGCGTCTGTCACGATGTGCGTCGTCTCGCCTTCGGCCAACAGTACTCCATCCGAAGCCCGCACCAGCTCATATCCAAAGTGAACCAGCGACTCGCGCACATTCTTCAGATGCGTCCTCACAATGACCTCGTCGTCATATTTCGCCGGGGCTTTGTAGCGGCACCGTGCATCCACCACCGCAATAAAGCACGCGTCGTTTGCTTCCATGTCGCGATAGGAAAACCCTAACTGGCGCAGAAACTCGACGCGACCCACCTCGAACCAGACAAAATGGTTCGCGTGATAAACCACTCCCATCTGATCGGTTTCGGCGTAACGCACGCGTAGCTTTACCTCACAGGTTGCGACGCTCACTTGCCGCTCCACCGCGGCTTGCGCTTTTCGAGAAATGAACTCACGCCTTCGCGGAAATCGGGAGTCTGCCGGATTGCGACATTCTCCTTCACTGCTTGGTCAATTTGCTTGTCAAGCTCAGACGCGATATAGCCGTTAATCAACTTCTTTGTCATTCTCAGCGACGCCGGGCTGTTTTCGATCAACTGCGCTGCCAGATCGCGTGCCCGCGCCATCAATTGCGGTGCTTCCACAACTTCATTCACCAGCCCAAGCCGGTGCCCTTCGGCAGCATCGAACAATCTCCCAGTCAGCAACAGGTCGCGCGCGATCTTATGTCCCACCTGCCACACAAGAATGGACGAAACGATGGCCGGCACAAATCCGATCCTCACTTCCGTATATCCAAACTTGGCTTCAGGAACGGCGAGCGTGAAATCACACATCGTGGCCAGTCCTGTTCCGCCGGCGATCGCTGCGCCGTTTACGGCTGCAATGGTTGGCTTTGGAAATTCATACAGGCGGCGAAAGATCTGCGCCATGCGCCGTGAGTCGTCCAGATTCTGATCATGCGATTTTCCCGTGAGGCCCTTCAGTTCCCCCAGGTCCATCCCGGCGCAAAATGCCTTGCCGGCGCCGGTCAGAATTACAACCAGCGAGTCAGATTGTTCAACTTCATCCAGCGCGCGCAGCACATCCGACAATAATTGAAAACTCAGCGCATTCCGTTTTTCGGGACGATTCAGCGTGATGGAGGCAACGCCTGTGTCGTACGCCAGTTGCAGAGTTTGGAATGGAGTAGACAAAACAGGAGATTATACAGACTGAATCATCGAGTGATGGGGAATTGAATCATTGAAAGACCGACCTTTTCTCGGACCCTTTGCGAGCACTTTGCGCACTTTGCAGTCAAAAGCTTTTAACCGCAGAGATCGCAGAGGGGTGGCAAAGGCCGCCGAGAAGAACGTTGACTTCAATTCACATCAGCTTCCTTCGCACCATATCCAGCGCCTGCTGCGACGCGAACCAGCGGATTCGTGCCCGGTCACCGGGAAAATTACGCTTGATCACTTCCGTGCCCGACTCAGACGCCAATGCGTGATAGACCAACCCCACAGGCTTTTCGGCAGTGCCGCCGGTCGGCCCGGCAACCCCGGTCACCCCTAAGCCCAGAGTCGTTCCGCATCTTTTGCGCACTCCCTCCGCCAGCGCGCGCGCGACCTGCTCGCTCACAGCGCCATACACATCCAGCAGGTCGTGCGGTACGTCCGCGAATTCCATTTTCAGATCGTTGGAGTACGCTACCACTCCTCCGACAAAATATCTTGAGCTTCCGCTGATCGACGTCAAGCGCTCGGCAACCAAACCGCCCGTGCACGATTCCGCCACCGCCAGGGTCGCGCTCCGCATCTGCAGAAAATAGCTGACGATCTGCTCCAACGAGTCCCCGTTATCGGAAAACACGTTGTCGCCAAGTTCTGCTTCGATCTTGTCCACAAGATCATCCAGGCGTTGTTCTGCCTGCTCACCGCTCGCCGCGAGCGTCTTCAGATGCAATTGAATTTCGCCGGCGCCGGCAAGGATCGTCGTGTCGACGTCCGGGAAGCGCTTGTAGATCGGAGCAACCCGGGCGTCGCACGCCGACTCACCCAAGCCCGTGATTTTTAACACCCGCGTCGCGGGAAATTGCGCCGGAACTCTGGCCCGAAGCCGCTCCAGCACTGCACTTTCAAACAAAGCTTTCAATTCGTGTGGCGGGCCGGGCAGCAAAACGACGATCTTCTCTTTCCCATCTGATTTCCCGCTGATCCACTGTCCCGGTGCAGTGCCGTTCGCATTCATCAAAACGGTTGCGCCCGAGATCACATCGCCTTGTTTCACGTTATTGGCTGACATCTTCCAGCCGTGCTCGGCGAATCTGCGCTCGATCGCGCTGACGATCGCCGGATCGCGCCGCAGCTGCAGCCCCAGAGTTTCCGCAACTGCCTCTCGGGTCAGATCGTCTTCTGTTGGCCCGAGGCCGCCGCTCACGATGAGAATGTCAGTACGCGAAAGGGCGGCAGTTGCCGCGCGCACAATGTCCTTAAGGCGATCCCCCACGATGGTCTTGAACGCGACATCGACTCCGAGTTTATTCAGTTGCTCCGTGAGGTAGAGCGAGTTCGTGTCCTGACGAAACGGAGTCAGCAGCTCAGAGCCCACCGCGATGATTTCGGCAATCACGTTGGCAGTTTAAATGAATGAAGAGCGACCATCCTTAGTTGACTAAGATCAAGAGACATCAACCAGCGGCAGTCCCTGCACATCCCAGGCGAGATGGTGAACTGCGTTCGTCGTCGCAAGGACGGCGGATCTTCCGGGTGCAAATGCCAATCCGACCAGGTTGGAGCCAGCCACCGCTAACGACGCTTTGCCGTCGGGCGTGATCTTCACGATTCCGCGCTTTCCCGCGTGCGAAGCCGCAACATACAGATTGCCGTCGCGGTCGAAGGCGAGTCCTTGCGGACGTCCCAGCCCGCGATAGTACTCAGACACGGCTCCATGCGGATCGATTTTGTATACGCAATCGAAGCTTGAGATCGTGGGCCCAGACACAAACAAGTCGCCGTGAGGTCCAACTGCAAGGTGGTAGGCAGAAACACTGGGCTCGAGAGTCGCGAAAACAAAAATCTGCCGGTCGCGCGCCACTTTGAAGATGGTCCCGCTCCGGTCGCCTACGTAGAGGTTTTCGTCTTTGTCGAAGGCAATGCCGGTGGCTACGCCCATGCTTTCGGCGTACGTGGACATAGTACCATTCGGCGCCACCTTGTAAATTGCGCCATCGAATCGCGAGGAGACGTACATCTGCCCGGCACGGTCGAAGGCTATCGCCGTCGCATTCATCACGTCGACAAGGAACGGCTTCACTGCATAGTTCGTGTCAATCTTGAAGATCGAAACCGGGACCTTGTCGCCACGCGATCCAGAGAAAGTGACGAAAATATTTCCCTCGGCGTCCAGCGCAGGATTGGTCACCGGATGCAGGTTCTCAGCGATGGTTGTTGCCACCCGGATCTGCTGGGAGTTGCTGGAATTGCCGTTGGTCGAAATTACGACTGGCCCTGACGCAGCATCCTGCGGGACTTTGGCGACCACAAAATCATCAGAGCTGACTACCACCGCCCCTTCCACTTCGCCGAAACGGACTCGCGGACGCCGCAGGTCATGGGGCCGCAGGCCACTGCCGAGAATGCGCACTTCGCCTCCCGGCAAAGCTGCTGGCGGAGAGACCGCCTCAATGCGCGGCTGGCCATTCACGTTCTTCTTTCCCAGGAGACGATCGGACAAGGTCATCAGATGCTTCCACTCAGGAGCGACTACCGAAGAAAACCAAAATGCAACAACAACTGCATGATCGCCAGCGCAAGAATGCCCGCGGCGACATCGTCGACAACGATCCCGGTCCCTTCAGGCAGCTTCTCCAGTTGCCTTACCGGCGGAGGCTTCACAATATCGAAGCCACGAAAAAGTATAAAGCCCACAGCCGCGGTTTTCCACGTCACCGGCGCGAGCAGCAGGGTGATCCATTGCCCGGCTACCTCATCAATCACCACGAAGCCCGGATCTTTGATTCCCGTGCTCCGGCACATTTGCGTGGCGGCGGGGATTCCAATCGCGATTGCCAGGAGGATCAGCGCACCCAACACTTCCGGTTGCCATTTCGCCGGAGTGAGATCCATTGCGATCACCCACAGCAGGATGGCGCAGAGCGATCCCCAGGTGCCTGGCCCGGGCTGGATGCGCCCGGCTCCAAAAAAAGTCGCAATCGCCCTCGCCCAGCGCGGTGCCGTAATGCTAGTTTCCGCATTGGCCGCAGTTTCGGAGGTCTCAGTTGTCATCGTCACCTTGTTGCTCGTTCCTGAGTGAACCGTCGTCTATGTCTTGCACCGGCGATGAAACGACATATTGTCCGCTCGCCCACTTACCAAGATCGATCAAGCGGCAACGTTCGCTGCAAAAGGGGAAATCCGAGGAGGTGACCGTCACCGCCTGCTTGCAAGTGGGGCACATCAGCTTGATTTTTCGCTTTCGTACCACAGATGAACCCCCAGACGCGCTGAACCAACGGGAATGGACCCAGCATTACTGCGAGCCATTCGCCCCACCGCTCTTTGGCGGTTCGTACGGCTTCTGCAAGTAACGTCTGGCTTCGTCCTGTGCGCCCTGCGTGTTGTCATTGGTCTGTATCGCCTGACGATACTCGTTGGTGGCGCGCTCGCGCTGGCCGGTGGTGTCGAAAATCTTGCCCAGGCCGATGTGGCTCCAAACCTCTGTCCATCGCGGCTCGCCATCACCATTCAGGCAGTCGCGGTATGCGTTGGCAGACGCCTGATAGTTGTGCTGCAAAAAGAAGACTTCAGCGACTCGATAATGCGCCAGCGAGCTGTTCTTGTTGACTTCGAGCGCCTTATTGAACTCTGAGAGCGCGCCTGCCATGTCGCCCTGCTGGACCAGCGCCTGTCCGCGCTGAATACCGCCGCGCAGCTTGATGTCGGATGAATTCTTCAGCAGATGGGTATCGGGATCGATCACAATGCGACGCGGCCGACCGAATGTGTCCACGCTGAACGCGGAATCCGTTCCGACCACATCGATGCGCTTGGTTTCGGTCTTTCCATCGGTATCGATTTTCAATTCCACCGGCATACGGAACAGATCGAGGTCCTGCGCGATCTGCCCGACCGAACGGAATCCTTTGTTGTTGCCCAACCGGTAGATGGTGTACTTGGTCTTAAACTCCGGCGCGCCGGTCGAGTCCAGCCACTGGGAAAAGAACCAGGTGAGCTTGTCGCCATAGTCCTTCTCGACGATGTTGCGGAAATCGTCAAGCCTGGCGGACTTGCCCGCGAAATTAGTGGCGAACTCGCGCATTGCCTGGTCGTATTTCTGGTCTCCCATCACCCAGCGCAGCATGTGCAGGATCATCGCACCCTTGTCGGTAACCAGCGATTGAAACTCCGGCGAGAACGGTTCCAGTTTGCCGGCGCTCGAAAGCGGAGCGGTATCGTAGGCCAGCGCACCAACCGACATGTCCTTCACCGCTTCCTGCAGCGCCGCCGAGCCGGCGGCACTCTCGATGTAACGTGCCTCCGAGTATCGCGCAAACCCGTCGCTCAACCACCAATCGTCGCGTGATGCCGGACTCACCATAACTCCCCACCACTGGTGCGCAATGGTATTCGCCAGCAATCGATAATTGGTCTTGGGAGTGATCGCCCGCGAAGCCAACGCGGCAAGGTCCGGAGCCCAGGCCGTCGGGACCGTGTCATCGGGCAATTCGACCACGCGCAACACGTTCGACGGTGGCACACCATACAGGTTGATGAAATAGGTGAACTCTTTGACCGCGGTCTCGGCATAGGCTGCGGCCAGATCCTTGTGGGTTGGCTTGAAGTAAACGTGAAGATCCATGCCAGCTTCCGTGCTTGCGTAATCCCCAAACGCACCGGCAATGATCGTTCCCGGGAAGCTAGCCTTGTCGTAAACCAACGAAAATGTCTTCGTTGGACCGCTGCTCGTCACCTTCAACGCGGATGTTTCACTGGTGCTAATCTTGCCGCTTCCCACTACGATCATGTGGGCCGGAACGGTGACATTGATAGTCGCCGTGAACCGGTTGATGCCGAACGCATTCACTGGAAACCAATCGCCCGCATAGAGCAGGTAGCTGGTCTCATCATCGATGGAATTTAACTTCAGGCCCGGAACCGGGGAATCGTCCGCTGAATCAAGGACTCCCTCGTATTCGAACGTCAAAGTGGTCGATTGCTCTTTCGGCAGCGTGCTCTTCAGTGAAACCCGCACGCTCGAATCCTGGGGTGTGCGGTCCGCCGTCAACGAGGTTTTTCCAGTAGCGTCCGTCACTTTTGTGACTCGCAAGTCGTTATGCAACTGGAAGGTGGCGATGTTCAGGTCATCAAGGGCGGTGATCTTGACCTTCGCCCGGGCCGTGATCTTATGCTCGTGCGGGTTCAGAACGGCGTCAATCTGATAGTCGTCGGCCCGAAAGTGCGTCCTCTCCGCTGCCCGTCCAGCCGACGACAGCAGCAGCAGACCAAAAACGAACGCGGCGTGCTTGCGACCGCGTCGCAACGTTACGTGAAACATTTAGGGAGTCTCCTACAGCAGCTTACGATTTTGCGACCTGCGTCCTTATTGTAAGATGAAATTCATAGCGTAAAAGATGCTGTGCTACAGGCATTTACAACGAATTTCCAAATTACGTAGGCTGATTCAGGCATCAACTTGAGTTGGTCTGATCAGTGAAAGAATCCTCCGCGCAGCCCGTTCCGCCGGGTGCTCTCCCTCCAAGCCTCCCATCAGCCGTGATCTCACCTCTTTTAGATTCGACAGCATGATGGCGCGCTCGTTTCCGTCTGCGGCAATCAGGCTGACTTCAGCGGCGACCCGCTCCGCCGTGAAGTCCTGTTGTACAAGTTCCGGCACAATTTGTTTTCCCGCGATCAGGTTCGCCATGGCAAAATGGGGAACTTTGACCGTCCACCTTCCCAAGAGATAAGTCAGGGCCGTCACGCGATACACCATGACGAAGGGGACTTCCATCAAGGCCGCTTCTACGGTCGCGGTGCCGCTGGCAATAATGCCCGCCCGCGAATGAGCGAGCGCGGGAAGCGTATCGCGCACCAGGTGAATGCTGGAGCTGTACGTGCTGACCAGGCTCGGCGAGCTTTGCTCGCCAGTTGGCACAGTCGTCGCGTGGTCGTGATCACTCACAATCTGCTGGACGAAACCAGGGTCAAGCGTCACAGCGACCGGAAGCAAGAACTGGTATTGGTCGCCAAGTATTCTCGCCGCCTCCAGCATTTCCGGCAGGTTCATCCTGACTTCTTTCCGGCGGCTGCCCGGCATCAATGTTATCCAAAGTTTTGCAGGGTCCAGCCCGTATTCGGCCGCGTATTGCTCTCGCGAAATCGCAGGCCGCTGCAGATCAGCCAACGGATGTCCCACAAATTCCGCGTCCACCCCGCGATCGCGATAAAAGTTCTCTTCGAAGGGAAAGATCACCAGCGCCTTGTCCACGTATTTGCGCAACAGGCGAACGCGTCCCTGGCGCCATGCCCAAAACTGAGGACACACGTAATACACGACCGGAATGCCGCGCTTCTTGATCTCACGCGCAACCCGCCAGTTAAATGCGGGAGAGTCAATCACGATTGCAAGGTCAGGGCGCCGCTGATCGGCCGCTGCAATCAGCTTGTGAAATAGTCCCCAGATTTTCGGGAGGTGACTCAGGATTTCGGTAATACCGACTACAGCGAGGTCCTTCGCGTCAACCACAAGGTCGCATCCTGCAGCACGCATCTTCTCGCCGCCGACACCGAAGAATTCAATAGAATTTGAAGGAGTAGGTTTGTGGGGTGCGCCACTTCTCCCCGTTTTTGGGGAAAGTGGGGAAGTTCCATCCTGCGTGACCGCGCGGCGGAGTGCTTCCATCAGCTGGGCTCCGTACATTTCGCCCGAAGCCTCTCCCGCCGAGATCAGAATTCGCACCAGAGGATTGTATAGTCCGTTGCCTGAAGCCTGATGCCGAACCTCAGACCTACTTGATCTCCACCTCATCAATCTCGAACTCGAACTTGCCCGGCTGCTGTGCTGCGGCAAACGCGATGCCTTTCACGTCGCTGCCATCGGTCTTGAACGCCGACCACGGAAACGAATACTGTTTCCACTCCGGCCCTGCCGTGAACGGCACGATCGCCGGCATGCCACCCTGGTTGCTTTCGGTTTGCATGGCGACTGCGTAGTTCTTGCCGTCACCTTTCGCCCAGAAGGAAAGCGTCTTCTTGCTCGACAGATTGGCGGAATCGGTTGGCGATGCACCTGGAAAGAAAAACACTCCCGCCCAATTGAACGGCGCTCCTCCCGGAACAATTTCACCACTCACCTGCAACATGCCTTTGCTGCTGCTCGCCCCTCCGGCAATGGCCTTGATCGAAGCAGTAGATTTGCCGCCTACCTCGGAATCGGACGTTGTCATCCACTCGCCGTAGTTCGCCTCAACTTTGAGATCGTCGAAATTGCTGACCACCCCTGATTCCGATCCCGCCGGCGGCGGAGAGGAGAGGGGCATTCCGGTTTCTCCTTGCGGACCGGTTACTGCAAGCGTCACCATGCTGGTCTGCGCAGAACTCGACCCGACCATCAATTCGAAGACTCCGGGTTCCACGACCTTGTGCATGTCTTCATCCAGCATCGACAGCGTTTCCGGCGTAACCGCGAACTCGACCGTCTTCTTTTCGCCGGGCTTCAAGGTGACGCGCTGAAATCCTTTCAACTCCATGACCGGCCTAGTTACCGAAGCGATCTTCTGATGAACGTAGAACTGAGGGACCTCATCGCCCTCTCGTGTTCCTGTGTTGATAACATCCACGCTGACCTTCGCAGTTCCGCCGGAGACAATTTTTTCCGGTTCAACTCGCAGGTTCTCATACTTAAAAGTCGTGTAACTCAACCCGTAGCCGAATGGATAAAGCGGTTGTCGCGTGCTGAATGCATAGCTACGGTTCGCCGAAGGCTTGTGATTGTAGAAATCCGGCAGGTCTCCGACAGAGTGGGGGAAGGTAATCGGAAGCTTTCCTCCTGGATTGACGTCACCGAAAAGCACATTTGCCGCGGCGGTGCCGCCTTCCTGTCCCAACCACCACCCTTCGAGTATTGCTGGAACATGCTCGGCTATGTAGTTGACCGACAGCGGCCTGCCATTTATCAGGAAAACAACGGTTGGTGTCCTGGTTTCGAGCACCGCCCTGACCAGATCGCTCTGCGCGCCAAGCAGATCGAGCGAATCTCGATCGCCGCGATGGTTCTCCGACCAGGCCTCGCGATTCGTGCTCTCGTTCTCCCCGACGACGACAATTGCTACATCCGAACTCTTCGCCACCTCAACAGCTTCCTTGATCTTCTCCTGCTGAGTTTTGGGATCGACAAGCTCAACGTCATCGCCGTAGGCGCCGCTAAACCAGCCATGCCAGTCCTGACTTTTGTTAGTGAATCGGCAGCCTTCGGCGTACACCACTTTCGCCTTCGACCCAACTCGGTTCTGAATGCCTTGCAGAATCGTAACGCTGTGCGATGGCCCCCGGCTGTATCCGCCCAGGTGCAGACCAGCAGCGTTCGGGCCGATGACGGCGATGGTCTTCAGTTTGTTCAGATCAAGGGGCAGAGTGTTCTTTTCGTTCTTAAGAAGGATGATCGCCTTTTGCGCCGCCTTCAAGGCGAGAGCGCGATGCTCAGCGCTGTTTGTAGCCTTCTCGGCGTAATCAGGATCAACAAATGGGTTCTCGAACAGCCCCAGCCGGAACTTTGCCGCCAGGATTCTCGCGGCAGCGCGGTCGACTTCGCTCTGCGGCACGATTCCTTGCTTCACTTGATAGACGAGCGTGCGGTACACCGATCCGTCCGAGAGGTCGTAATCCACTCCCGCAGAGAGCGCTAGCCGAGCCGCGTCGGCTTTGCTTGCGGCCACATGGTGGGTGTTGACGAGCATCTGCAGCCCCTCGCCGTCCGACGTGATGAAGCCGTCGAACCCCCACTCCTGCCGCAGAACCCTATCGAGCAGCCAATGATTGATGTGCGACGGAATGCCATCAATCTCGTTGTAGGACGCCATCACGCTCCCGACGTGGCCTTCCTTTACAGCTGCCTCGAACGGAACCAGAAAGTTCTCGCGGATGATTCGCTCCGAGAAGTTTCCCGGCGCCGTGTTGGTTCCGCCTTCCGGCTGCCCATGCACTGCGAAGTGCTTCATCGTCGCCATCACGTGATGGCGGTTGATGAAGAACTCGTCGCCCTGCAGTCCCGTGACCGCCGCCACCGCCATGCGCGAAACCAGGTAAGGATCTTCGCCGTAAGTCTCTTCCGTGCGCCCCCAGCGCGGATCGCGGGCCAAATCCAGCACGGGACTAAATACTTGTCCCGCTCCGCGCGATCCCGCCTCCTCGCCAGCAGCGGTAAACACCTGCTTCACCAGATCGGGATCCCAGGTGCTGGCAAGCCCGATCGCCTGCGGGAAACTCGTGCTGCCGTGTTCCATGAATCCATGCAGTGCTTCTCCCATGAACAGCTGCGGAATCCCCAGACGCGTCTTCTCCTTTAGATATCGCTGCACACCGTTACGAAGAAGCGCCGATTTTCTGGGTGTCATCTCCAGGTCCGGATCACCCCATCGCTGAAACATCGCCCGCGCGCTCTCGCTGTTAAACGTGCCCGTCGGGTCGATTACCTGGAACTCATTGCGTCCGCCGCCTGTGATCTGCGCGACCTTCTCCTCCAGCGTCATGCGCGAGAGCAGGTCAGCGACGCGGTCCTCGATGGCGAGCTTGGGATTGCGGTAAGCAGGAGGCGCATCCTGAGCTGCCTTTTGCTGGGCAGCGGCGACGCTACTGAAGGCAATCGACAGCGCAACACAATGCAACGTTGATGTAAGGCGTAGGTTTCGCATGGACAGGCTGGGTCCTCTCTTCTTAGGGAGTCGAAAAGCTGGTTTGAAGTACGGAAGTATAGTCGGAACAGTTCCGGTTGCGCGGTAAAACGTTATCGCGGGGACGATGCGGTCCTAGCGCTGGCGACGGACTCGATCGCGACGTTTTCGCGATCGAGCAAAGTCGTAAACCAGCGCTTCTTCTCCGAGGCCCATTTCTTGGATCTTGCGCGCGACAACAGAAGTCAAAAGCGAAAACAGGCGGCGTCGGAGGGAAGGCGGAAGAGAGGTCTTTGTCCAGCAGACCTTTGACTCGCGTCGCAGCTTCTTTGTTCCTCTAGTCATCCGCTCCGGCAGTCACCGGCGGTATGAATCCGATCTCCTGATCTTTGTACTGCAGCTGATAAAGCTTGTAATAGATGCCCCGCTTCGCCAGCAGCTGCTGGTGCGTACCCATCTCCCGCAGCTGCGCCTTGTGCATCACGATGATTTTGTCTGCCCGCTGAATGGTCGAGAGCCGGTGCGCGATGATGATCGAAGTCCGCCCCTCGACCATTTTCCCAAGCGCATCTCGCACTTTGAACTCAGTTTCAGTGTCCACGCTCGACGTGGCTTCATCCAGAATCAGAATCTTCGGCGAATGCGCCAAAGCCCGCGCGAACGAAATTAACTGTTTTTGTCCGGTTGAGAGCGTGGAGCCGCGCTCGCGCACGTCTTCCTTGTACGTGTTCGGCAGATTGTGAATGAAGTCCGCCAGATTTACGTCCTCGGCCGCTTCACGGACCTCCTCGTCACCGATCCACTCCGTTCCCAGCCGGATATTTCCTTCTATGGTTCCCGTAAATAAAAATGGATCCTGCAAAACCACGCCGAATCTCCGCCGGAGGTCGACCAGAGCCATGTCTTTGATATCGATGCCGTCGATGCGAATCGCCCCTCGCTGAACGTCATAGAAACGCAGCAGGAGTGAAATCAGCGTGGTTTTGCCAGCACCGGTGTGCCCCACGATCGCAACCGTTTCGCCCGGTTCAATCGTGAAGCTCACATCTCGCAAAACCCAATCCGGCTGGTCGTACTCTGTGGCGCGGGCACTCTTGTCCGCGCTGCCTTTACTTGGCACCGTCCTATACGCAAACCACACACGATCGAACTCGATCCGGCCCGGCCCATCAGCCTTCTTTGTGACCTGGGCTTCCTGAATCTCCGCCGGAGTATCCAGCAGTTTGAAAACTCGCTCAGCCGCCGCCATCGCCGACTGCAAGATGTTGTACTTCTCACTCAAATCCTGAATTGGCCGGAAGAATCGTTGCGCATACTGCATGAACGCCACCAGCACGCCGATGGTGGTCGCGTTCTGCACGAGATGAAAAGCCAGCAGCGTCTTTGGACTGAAGCTGACCGCCAGTCCGCTGATGATCCAGCCGCTGAGCACGTCGCGTCCGCCAAACCAGATCACCGACGCCACGGCGATTGACGAGAGAATTTCGACCACCGGGTAATACACCGCATGCGCCATGATGGCGTCCTTGAACGCCTCCATGTGTTGCGCATTCACCTCGGAGAAGGTCTCGTAAGCCTTTTTCTCACGATTAAATAACTGCAGCACCACCATGCCGCTCACGTGCTCCTGCAAGTGGGCGTTGATGCGAGCAATGGCGACGCGAATCCGGCGATAAGAATCCCGCACGCGATCGCGAAACAGTTTCGTTCCGAATCCAATGAACGGCAGCACGGCGAAGGTGATCAGGGCCAGCTTCCAGTTCACGCAAAGCATGATCACCAGAATTCCGACGAGCACGAAAATGTCCTCAAAGATCGAGACCACGCCGGAGGTGAACATTTCGTTCAGCGCGTCCACGTCGGTGGTG
This sequence comes from Acidobacteriota bacterium, assembly GCA_046735175.1. Taxonomy (GTDB): domain Bacteria; phylum Acidobacteriota; class Terriglobia; order Terriglobales; family Acidobacteriaceae; genus Gp1-AA145. The sequence continues at coordinate 53,218 of JBKPSP010000093.1, read as the reverse complement.
ACGCGTGTGACCAACCGCCCGACCGGGTTCTTGTCATAGAAGCCAATGTGCATCCGCTGCAAATGACGGAAGATCTCGCTGCGCAGGTCGAACATCACCATCTGCCCGGCCCACTGCATGAGATAGGTTTGCAGGTATTCCAGAAGAAAGCTGAAAGTGATCAGCCCGACGTAAAGAGCAGCAATCTGTGCGATACCAGTCAGCGGATAGGGACTGAGCCAGCGGGCCAGCAGGGAAGGGGCTTCTTTGTTGGGGGATAGATAGCGGTCCACCGCCACCATGGTGAGAAACGGCCCAAGAACATCTGCGCCCGCCTTTAACACAATGGAGGCGAGCGCTACGGCGACTCGCCACCGGTACGGCCGCAAATACTTCAAGAGCCGCCTCATCAGGCGACTGTCGTATGCCTTACCTAAAGCTTCTTCCTCTTGATGAGACGCCATGAGCAGGAACTATTCTAAATAGATGGTCGGACCTTGAATTCGGATGGAAAAGTGGCAGATGCAGAAAGTTGCTGGTTGTGAGTCGCTAGTGGTTAGTTGTTAAACCTGTGACGTTTATTGGTGGGGTGGATCACCCGATGCGAGAACTATCACGAACAACTCACAACTAGCCACTAGCAACTAGATCGTCCAGCGCAACAACGTCGCTCCCACGGTAAATCCCGCACCCACGGAAGCCAGCAGCACCAGATCGCCTTTCTTAAGTTTTCCTTCCTCCCGCGCAGTTTGCATGGCCAGGGGAATGGTACCGGCGGTGGTATTGCCGTACCGGTCGATGTTGATGATCACACTCTCTGGTTTCAGTCCCACACGGTCTCCGGTGGCCTTGATGATCCTCTGGTTCGCCTGGTGCGGAATGAAGCAGTCGATATCGCTCGCCTTGACGTTGTTCCTCGCCAGCAGGTTCTCGCAGACCTCGGCCATTTTTCGAACCGCAAATTTGAAGACCGCCTGCCCGTCCTGGTGTACATAGTGCATCTTCTTGTCCACGGTCTCGTGGGTTGATGGGTGCAAACTCCCTCCGCCAGGCATGTACAACGAACATGCTCCGGAACCATCAATTTCGTGCTCGAAATCGATGATCCCCCCGCCGTCCTCAGCGGCTTCGAGCAACACGGCGCCCGCTCCATCGCCAAAAAGAATGCAGGTTGCGCGGTCGCTGTAGTCCAGAATCGACGACATCACGTCGGCGCCTATGACCAGCACTTTTTTATGCGCGCCGGTCTGGACGAACTGCGCGCCGGTTTGTAGCGCGTACACGAAGGCCGAGCACGCAGCCGAAAGATCGAAGCCCCAGACCTTCTTAATGCCAAGCTTGTGCTGAATCAGGCAAGCGGTGGAGGGGAAGAGCATGTCGGGGGTGACGGTCGCCACCACAATGGCCTCAACTTCTTCAGCGCTGATTCCACGCTCGGTGAGTGCTCGCTTTGCCGCTTCAGCGCCGAGATCACTCGTCGCCACGCCTTTATCAACGACGTGCCGCTCGCGAATGCCCGTGCGGCTGATGATCCACTCGTCCGAGGTCTCGACGATCTTCTCGAAATCGGCATTGGTCATCACCCGCGGTGGGACGTAAGTTCCCAGGGCGGTAATCTTGGCGCGCATCAGCTTGCTCAAATGAAGATTTCTCCGTGTGCCGGAAATACGAAATCGTTATTGTACGAGGAGTGGCCAGATTCGCCAATTAAAACCACCCGCAGTCGGAGTAGATGTTGCTACACGAGGCCCTCATTACCGCGGTTACCCTTGAATTAAAACGTTTCGGGCGTATGATCTCGCTGTGGCCAAGAAGCCCAAATTGGTACTTTCGCTACTCACGCAGGACAACGACTATCAGGTTGAACAAGCCGCCGCTGCCGAAGAAGCCAGCCGCGCCGTCGGCGGCGATATCGAGGTTCTCTATGCCGACAATGATTCCATTCTGCAGAGCCAGCAGATCCTGAAGTTCATTCAAGGTGACACCGAAGCTCGTCCCGACTGCATTATTCTCGAACCGGTCGGCGGAACCGGCCTTCCCCAGGTTGCAAAAGCGGCCATGGACGCCGGGATCGCTTGGGTAATCCTCAATCGCGAAGTTGATTACGTAAAGCAGCTGAGGCAGTCCTGCAGCGCACCCATATTCTCAATTGCCGCCGACAACCGCGAAGTCGGTCGCATTCAGGGACAGCAGTTTGCGAGATTATTGCCCTCGGGTGGTGCAGTCCTCTACATTCAGGGTCCGTCCGAGACCGATACCGCCAAGCTCCGGACCGCGGGAATGCTGGAGACCAAGCCGGCTTTGGTTCAGGTCAAGGTGATCAAAGCGCAGTGGACCGAAGCCAGCGCCTTCAAGGCAATCACCAGTTGGCTGCAGTTGAGCACTTCACAGCGGGCCCAAATCGACGTAGTTTGCGCGCAAAATGATGCCATGGCCGCGGGCGCGAGAAAAGCCTTTCAGCAATTTGCCGCCAACGACGTGAAGGACCACTGGAGCCATCTGCCCTTTCTAGGTGTCGATGGTGTTCCCAAGACCGGCCAGGCGTGGGTCAAAGACGGACTACTGAAGGCCACCATCGTGACGCCCCCTTTAGCCGGCAGGGCAATTGAGATGGTCATCGAGGCGATGAAAACTGGAAAATTCCCCCCTGAAATTACGCTGATGGAACCGCGTTCGTACCCTCCCTTGCAGACTCTGCAGCCGTTCGCGAACAGTCGCAAAAGCGAAAGTGTGAAACCGGCGATGGGCCTTGGGCTCTAGGCTTTAGACTCTCACCTTTGGACTCTGATCCACTGGTCGCCAACTTACGAAAACCCGCGGCCGAGCCCAGAAGCTGTCTCCTAACGCCAAGAGCCTAGAGCTGACGTTCAATTCTGCGCCGAGGCCGCTCGCACTGCCTCTGACAACACCAACGACGCCTTGCGGCCCTGAAATGTAATCTCCCAACTGGCAAGCTTGGCTTCAAACACTGTCCCATCTTTCTTTCGGTGCTTCCATACTCCGGAATTTTCGCGGCGCCCCGGCGCGCCGAACGCGACCTGGAGCACCCTGGGTATATCTTCCAGCGGCCGGATGTCTAAGATCGTCATTCGCAGGAACTCGTCCCGGGAATATCCGTAGAGCTCGGTCGCGGCCTCGTTCACTTCCAGGATCCGCAAGGTCGCGCGATCGAAGATCCACATCGGCACTGAAGACCGCAGCAGCCTCGTGAACCTATCGGTGCGGTCGATCTCGACGGGAATGCAGGAAGGGGATGACATCCTGCAGGGTTACTTCGGCGCAAAGCGAAGTAACTTTAGAGATCAGGAACAGGCTATAGGCATCGGGCATCAGGCTTCAAGCGGGAGACTGAATACGGATGGGAGACGACCGGGAACCGGAAGACCTCTTTAGGGTTATTTCTGTGCCTCTGTGCCTCAGTGGTGAAAAGCGCAATTCAGGATTAGATGGACGCCGGAGTCGCCAGCCTAGAAGCCAACAGCCGCATTCAAGCCAGGCACCGGAGACCCACTGCACACGCAAGAGCCCGTTACCGTTGCTTCCTTCCGGACCTGGCGGGGTTGGCGGGAAAACGTCGCGCGGGACCGATGCCTGACAACTCAATTTTAGCATCGCGTTTCTGTGTGGCGCGGGCGCCCGCGTCGGTTGCAGGCATAAGTCGCACGCCTGGATCCCGCCTATCTTCCGTACCCTTTACCTTTGCTGCCGGACACGCAACAATGCTGGTATTCATGTCCGCAGCGGCAAATACAGGCGAATTCACGTTGGCGGCGGCGATCCGCCGCTACTTTGACGTCGTCCTCTACCTGCTGATCTTCACTGGATTTGGCACGCTGGCTTCAACCGGCAGCCTCGATCTGCCGACCATATTGTTTGTGGGTGGGGCGCTGCTGTTTCGCGGATACGGTCTGGCGCGGCAGAGAAACGTCACGCTCTCCGAGCGATGGACGAACCTGCTGACGATTGGTTGCGTGGCATTCTTCATCGCTGACGAATTTGTCATTTCTCGTAACTTCATTACTGCGGTCGTTCACCTCGGGCTGTTCCTTATGTTGATCAGGCTGTACTCCGCGCAGAAGGATCGCGACCACTACTGGCTGGCAATCCTTGCGTTCGGAATGGTGCTTGCTTCAGCGGTGCTGACCGTGGACAGCACGTTCCTGCTGGCGCTCGCGGGGTTCGTTCTGGTTGCGGTGACGGCGTTCATCCTGATGGAAATGATGCATGCGTCGGAGCGGGCGCCGGTGCAGGCCCGCGAACCGAATGTGCGTCATGCGTACCGCAAGCTCTCGTACACCATCATGACGGTTGCGCCGGCGCTGCTGCTATTGATCTTTGTCGGCGGGGGACTAATTTTCTTCGTGCTGCCACGCGTCTCCGCAGGATACCTGAGCGCGTACACCGCTGCGAATGATCTGAGCACGGGTTTCTCTGATCGCGTAGAACTTGGGCGGATCGGGCAGCTCCAGCAGTCGAAGACAGTAATGATGCACGTGAAGATCGAGGGCGACAGCGGCGGAGCGTCGTTGTTAAAGCTGCGCGGCGTTGTCCTTAACTATTTCGATGGCAAAGCGTGGGTGAATACGAGACACCCAAGTCCTCTGAAGCGGGGGGCCGATGGCCAGTTTGAATTGGCGCAAGGAGCAATGGCACGTGGGTCACGCATTCACTATCGCGTCACGCTTGAACCGTACCTGACTGAGGTCTTCTTTCTTCTTGCCGCGCCTGAGAAATTGCGTGGGAATTACCGGGCTGTGTCAGAGGATGTGGCTGGCAACGTGTTCGATAGGGATGTCGATCATCCAGTTACCCGTTATGAGGCGGATTCTGTGCTGCGGTCACATTCGGCGGTGCGGCAGGCGGCTGCTGCCCACACTCCTGCACTTCAGGAGTATTTGGGAGGACCAGAGCCCGACGCGCGAGTGAGAGAGCTGGCTCATAAGATCACCGACCAATCAGCAACGCCTGCAGAGAAGGCCGCTGCAATCGAAAACTATCTGCGCTCCCACTACAAGTACACGCTGCAGCTTCCCCGGACCGAGCCGCGGGATCCGATTGCCAATTTTCTATTCGAGCGCCGGGAAGGGCATTGCGAATACTTTGCGTCCGCTATGGCGGTGATGCTGCGCAGCATCGGAATTCCATCAAGAGTCGTGAACGGATTTTCCGGCGGGGAGTTCAACGACATCACATCGGAATACGTGATTCGCGCCAGCGACGCGCACTCGTGGGTGGAAGCGTACTTGCCTGGGGAAGACTGGGTGGAATTTGATCCAACACCAGCGGGCGGCGGAGCGGGGCAGAACAACTGGAGCCGGCTGATGCAATATATGGACGCAATGCAGTCGTTCTGGCGCGAGTGGATCGTGAACTACGACTTCGCGCATCAGTTCCGGCTGGCGCAGGATGCCGGCCGAGGCAGCCGGGAACTCGCGGGCAAAGCCCAATCCTGGGGACGCGAGAAGTACGAGAAGCTTCTTGCATGGGCGCGGCGAACCGAAGATCGCATTGGGGATTCGACAGTGAGGTGGGGACTACGTGCATTGGCTGTGGCGATGGTCGCGCTCTTCGGAATTAGCGTTCCGCGCTTGATTAGTTCCTTCAAGCGCTTCCGCCTGGCGCGGAGGCCGAAGTCCTCGCCGCAACTGGCGGCAAGCATCTGGTATGAACGAATGCTGCGGCAGAGCGCGCGGCGCGGGTGGGACAAGGCTCCCGGGCAGACTCCGTCGGAATTTGCAGCGATCATTGCTGATCCCCAATTGCGGGTGCGCGTCGTGAAGTTTACGCAGCGATATGAAAGCGCAAGATTTGGAAAGTCGGCGGAGGATGCCGAACTGCTGCCGATGTTGTTTGAAGAAGTGAAAAGCTCACCAAAACATCACGTAGAGACGTAGCTTGCTACGTCTCCCCACCGCCTGGGAACTTCTCAGAAGCGTGCAGGCCTATGAATCCTGTAAAAAGACGTTGCAAGCAACGTCTCTACATTCTAGAAATGCACTACCGCGCCTGCTCCGATGTAGTAGTTGTGCTGGCGGGTCCTGCCAGTATCAATGTTCAGAGGCGGCGCGCCGCTCCAGTCATCTCGCGCTTCAAAGCGGAACTTCAGGTTGTGAAAGTGCGGAAGACGCACGTCCAGACCGCCGCCGAACTGCAACACTCCAGTGACATCTGTGCGGTCGCCGGTGTTGGCGTTGAAGTAGAGCAATTTGTCGCTGGCGTGGAACAGACCGAGTCCGCCGCCGAGGCTCACCCAGGGCGAAACCGCAAGATCAGGAATGAAATTCACCCGTGCCGCCGGAGTGATGAAATAAGAGCTGTATTCCTTCGGAATCTGGTTGGTGCCGTAATTGAGGTCTTCGTCCAGGTTGACGATCACCGGGACCTCAGCCGAGAGCTCTCCCCAGAAATACTTGCGCAGGCGGCGTGAATAGTTTGCGTCGAACGAAACGCCGTGGCCGAAATGGACGGTGTGAAACGGAGTGCTTGTGTCGGGAGTGACCTGGTCACCGATGATGCTCTTGCCGATGGTTCCCGCCAGTTCGTTTTTCTCGTCCTGGGCGAAGGCGGTCATGGCCCCGGCAGTAAACAGCAGGGCCGCGATCACGAGTTTCCGCATGAAGCCTCCAACACAAACTCCCACTTACGAGGAGCCTAGCATGGGAGGCAGCGGCAGCAGGTTAGCTTGGCTGGTGCGCGACAGTAACTTCAGTCACGTCGTTGAAGCCGGAAGTCTCGGCATGATAGTCTCTATCGTTCCAGCCCAGCAATCACCAATCCTGAGGCCGATTTGTCCCCTGTCGAAACTACCCCTCTAGTCAGAAAAACTGCTCTGAACGCCGCCCATCGCAAGCTTGGCGCAAAGATGGTCGAGTTCAACGGCTGGGACATGCCGGTCGAATATCCAGCCTCGATTGGATGCGGGATTATCAACGAGCACATGGCCGTGCGGACGGGCGTGGGAATTTTTGACGTCAGCCACATGGGCGACATTCGGCTCGCCGGGCCGCAGGCGCTCGCGGCCGTTCAGCACATCTCCATGAACGACGCTTCGCGGCTTGCGATCGGACAGGCGCAGTATTCGGCACTGCTCTATCCGCAGGGAACGTTTGTGGACGACGTGATCGTGCACAGGCTCGGAGAAGATGAATACCTGCTGGTGATCAACGCCGGAACGCGTGAAAAGGATTTTGCATGGGTGCGTGACAACACGCGCGAGTTCGATTGCGCGGTCGAGAATCTTTCTGACGATTTCACGCAGATTGCCATTCAAGGGCCCAAGGGTGTTCAGTTATTGCAGAAGTTGACTGACGTTGACCTTTCCACCGTGAGGTTCTACTGGGTAACGCACGGGACAGTCTGTGGTCTTCCGAATACCTTGATCGCAAGAACCGGGTACACCGCCGAGGACGGCTTCGAGATTTACGTCCCGAGCGACGAGGAAACCAGCACGCGAGTTTGGAACGAAGTGCTTGAGGCTGGCAAAGAGTTCGATGTGCGGCCCTGCGGGCTGGGTGCGCGCAACACGTTGCGACTTGAGGGCAAGCTGCCGCTCTACGGTCACGAAATTTCCGATACGATAAATGTTTGGGAAGCCGGGCTTGATCGCTTCTGCAAGATGGAGAAAGCGGAGTTCGTCGGCAGGGAAGCCCTCGAAAGGGCGAAGGCTTCGGCGCTGCAGAGGACGCTGGTCGGCCTGGAGATGGTCGAGCGGGGAATTGCTCGCGACGGTTACAAGGTGCTCGACGACAATGCTCGCGAAATCGGCTATGTGACCAGCGGTTCGCCGGCGCCGTTTTTAAAAAAGAACATCGCGCTGGCCTACGTGCCGCCAAAGTTCGCAGAGATGGGTACGAGCATCAATATAGAGATTCGCGGACAGGGTGTGAAAGCCAAGGTGGTACCAACGCCGTTTTACAAGAAGCCGAAGAAAGTCAGCACTTAGCAATTGGCAATTAGCACTTAGTCAAAATGCCAAGTGCTACTTGCTAACCGCCAAGACCAGGAGCGACGATGGCGTATCCCGCAGACTTCAAGTACACCAAAGAGCACGAATGGATTAAAGCCGACGGCGCCTCCGCCACGATTGGCATCACCAGTTACGCGCAGGAATCCCTGGGAGACATCGTGTTCGTCGATCTGCCGAAGCCGGGCACGGAACTCTCGGCTGGCAAAACCTTTGGTAGCGTGGAATCAGTGAAGGCTGTCTCCGACCTTTACGCGCCCGCTTCCGGTACCGTGACCGAAATAAATAGCGAACTCGCGACTTCCCCGGAAAACATCAATAAGGATGCCCACGGCGCCTGGATGCTGAAGATTTCGCTGAAGAATCCTGGCGAACTGAATGCGCTTCTCTCCGCAGGTGACTACGAAAAGTTTGTTTCGGAAGAGAAAGGCCACTGAGCCGCTAGCTTCTAGCTACTAGCCGCTAGCAACCCGTTGTTGCTAGAAGCCAGGAGCTAGCAGCTAGAAGCTTATGCGTTACTTACCCAAATCGCCTGCCGACCGTGAAGCCATGCTGAAGAGTATGGGCTCGCGGTCCATTGATGATCTCTTTGCGCCAATTCCCACCGAATACCGCCTGAATCGCGATCTGAACATCCAGCGGCAGATGGCGGAGTCTGAGATCGTGGATTGGTTTCGCGAGCGCTCACGTGAGAATGGCGAGAACCACGCCAGCTTCCTGGGAGCGGGCGCTTACAACCACTATCGTCCCGTCATCATTGACTCGCTGATCTCCCGCGGAGAATTTCTGACCGCCTACACGCCATACCAGGCAGAAATTTCGCAGGGAACGCTGCAGTCGATCTTCGAGTTCCAGACGATGATCTGCGAATTGACCGGCATGGAGGTTGCGAACGCTTCCATGTATGACGGCTCGACCGCAGCGGCCGAAGCCGTGATGATGGCCGTCCGCCTCACCGGACGCCGATCGGTGGCAGTTGCGAGCACCGTGCATCCTGAGTATCGCGAAGTGCTCTCGACATACGCGTTTCACCAGGGCATGCCGCTCTCTATCGTGCCCTTTGCAGATTCTGGCAGACTGGATCGCAAGCGACTGGAAGAGAGCCTGACCTCGGATACTGCCTGCCTGCTGATCCAGTCTCCAAATTTTTTCGGCACGATTGAGGATGTAGAAGCGCTGGGCGAGATTGCCCACAACAAAGGCGCAATGCTCGTGGTTTCAATCGCGGAAGCTATTTCGCTCGGGATCGTCGAGCCGCCACGCAAGGCTGATGTCATTGCAATGGAAGCGCAGTCGTTCGGCGTGCCGCTCGGATTCGGCGGTCCGTACTGCGGTGTGATCGCGACTCGCGAAGCCTACGTACGACAGATGCCGGGACGTCTTGTGGGCCAAACCACGGATCGCAACGGCAAACGTGGATTCGTTCTGACACTCGCCACTCGTGAGCAGCACATCCGGCGCGAGAAAGCGACTTCGAACATCTGCACCAATCAGGCATTGATCGCGCTCATGGCGAACATCTTCATGACGATTTACGGCAAGGTTGGCCTCAAGGAGCTTGCCAAGCACAACCTCGCGAAGGCCGCATACGCCGTCCAGCAGTTCGGGAAGCACTCGAATGTGCTGTTTGATGGCTCTCCTCGGTTCAATGAATTTGTGGTTCAGACCAGCGAAGATCCTTACGCCATCAATTCTCGGCTGCTCGGACACAAGATCGTCGGCGGGCTTCCGCTGAAAAAGTTCTATCCGGAACTCGGAAATGCGTCCGTGTGGTGCTGCACAGAGTTGACGACCCGTTCAACCATCGACACCGCAGTCGGATTGGTCGCCGAAAGCGAGCGGTCCGTTGATGGTGCCGCCGAGGAGAACGTGGAAGAGGTGGCGCGCTAATGCAGAAGCACATGACCCGCAAGGCTACGCGCCACGTGAATCAGAACGAAGGCCTGATCTTCGAGAAATCCTCGCCGGGAAAAGCTGCCTGGAAGCTTCCGCCGCTCGATGTGCCTGAGGTAAATACGGCGGCAGCGCTGGGGTCGCAGGAGCGCAAAGACCTTGGCAACATGCCCGAGGTGAGCGAGATCGAAATCATCCGCCACTTCACGCGGATGTCAACGTGGAACTACGCGATTGATCTCGGCATGTATCCGCTGGGATCCTGCACCATGAAGTACAACCCGCGCGTGAACGAAGTGGTTTCGCGGCTGGAAGGAATTGCCAACGGGCATCCGTATCAGCCGGAGAAGATTTCGCAAGGCGCGCTACGGATCATCAAGACTCTGAGCGAGTGCCTGCTTGAAATCACCGGCATGGACGCAATTACGCTGCAGCCTGCTGCGGGCGCTCACGGCGAATTTACCGGCTTGCTGATGGTTCGTGCGCATCATGAAGCGAAGGAAAGCGCGCGCAAAAAGATTCTGATTCCTGATTCCGCCCATGGCACAAATCCCGCGACGGCCGCGATGGTTGGCTATGCAGTCGAGAATCTGAAGTCGAATGCGAAGGGAATGGTGGACATCGCGTCCCTTGAGGCGCAGATGAATGAAGATGTCGCCGCGTTGATGCTAACGAATCCGAATACGCTTGGCGTTTTCGAGCAGGAGATCCACAAAGTTGCTGAAATTCTGCACGCCAAGGGCGGCCTGCTCTACATGGACGGCGCCAACATGAACGCGCTGGTCGGCAAGGTGCGGCCGGGAGACTTCGGTGTGGACGTGATGCACCTGAATCTTCACAAGACATTTTCGACTCCGCACGGCGGAGGAGGCCCGGGCTCAGGGCCGGTGGCGGTGAAGAAGGTTCTTGAGCCCTATCTGCCGAAGCCGGTTGTGATTTCGAAGTCCGATGGAACACTCGGCTTTGACTATGACCGTCCGCAATCAGTTGGCAGGGTTCGATCTTTCTACGGAAACTTCGGCATGTTCGTGCGCGCGCTTGCCTACATCTTTGCGAACGGCCCGGATGGTTTGAAGCAAACCACCGAAGACGCGGTGCTCAACGCCAACTACATCCGCAAGGGCCTGGAAGGTGTTCTGGATTTGCCGTATTCCAGCCCCAGCATGCACGAGGTTGTTTTCAGCGACAAGCTGCAGGCGAAAAATGGCGCTCGCACCATGGACATCGCGAAGCGTCTCATTGATTACGGTTTTCATCCCTACACGACGGCATTTCCACTCATTGTTCCCGGCGCGATGATGATTGAGCCGACTGAGAGCGAATCGAAAGAAGAGCTCGATCTTTTCATCGAGGCAATGAAGTCGATCGCGGAAGAGGTCGAAGAGGATGCGGAAGTGGTGAAAACCGCGCCGCATTCAACCCGCGTGTCGCGACTAGACGAGACTGCGGCGGCGCGAAAGCCGGTCCTGCGCTGGAAGCCGTAGCACGGGCGCGGACGCCCGTGCCCCCATGAATGTCGATTACTTCTTCTCACTGATATTCACCGCCGCCTGCGTGTTCTCCCAGCTCATCTTCAAAGTGCAGGCACTTCCGGATGAATCGAATGCAATGGTGAAATTCTCAACCGGAGATCCCGTGGACGACGCGGACATCGGCACACGCGCCAGTTCTTCCGATTCGTACTTGTAGGGGATACCCCATTCGCCCGTGTGCTTGTTGATGATCAGCGTCCACTTGTCCTTTTCCGGAATTGTGAAAATCGTATAGCTGCCTGCGGGAACGTCCTTGCCGTCCACGCTCAACGCGGCGGTGGTGACAAAAGTTGTCGCGTCATTGGCTCCTGTGCGCCATATCTGGCCGTAGGGAACCAGTTCGCCGAAAATCTTCCGGCCTTTCATGCGGGGGCTGGAGTAGTCCACAGTGATTGTTTTACCGTCTGAAAATTTGCAGTCCGCCTTGGCCGCCGGGCTGGGGCGCTGCTGTTGAGCAACGGCAACTGCGCATGTCGACGCAACGACGAGAATAGCGGCAAGAACTCTTTTCATGAGCACTCTCCTTTAGGATTCAGCACTCGAGTCAGCATTCAGCCAGTCGAAAGACGGCAACCCGCATGTACTGGAGCGCAGGCATTAGACTATTCCCGGCAGCTGAAAGTTAGCAATTCGGCCCGCCTCCGGAATCTCAGTTTGCTGAATGCTGGGTGCTGAGTACTTATTTAGAATCTCCCTATGCCGGTATTTGAAGAGAAACGCGAAGAACTGGACCACTACGAGACCATGATGGGCGTGCCGCGGGGCCGTCTGGCGGTCACCATGGACATGATCACCGATGCGATGGCGCTGGTCGGCCAGCACGGCGTCTATTGCCAGAGCCAACGATGGCCGGGCAAGCCCGTGCTCGACGTTCAGATCGTGATGAAGAGCCTAACCGACGCGAAGGAACTTATTCAGAGTGTAATGGAAACGCTTAAGAAGCCTTCTGCGACGGATTAACCACAAGCACACGAAGGAAACCAAAAATCTGGGGCTTTGCCTTCGGGTTACTTCGTGTCCTTTGTGGTTACGCGATCTTCGCGGCGAAGGCCAGCACCAGAGCTCCAACGACGATCCGGTAAACGGCGAATGGCGCAAATCCACGCTTCCGCACCCAAGTCATAAACCACGCTACTGCAGCGTAAGCGACCATGAACGACACCACGAATCCGATCGCTAGTACGATCCAGCCGTGCGCATCGATTTGCGAGACGCCAATGGGATTTGCACCCTTGCCGCGCAGCGACTTCAGCAGGTCGTACAGGGTGGCGACCACCATAGTTGGGATGGAAAGAAAGAACGAAAACTCCAGGGCTGAGGCGCGCGACATTCCTGCGATTTGACCTGCCGCAATCGTAGACATGGATCGCGAAGTGCCGGGAAAAACCGCCGAGAAAACCTGACATGCGCCGATCCAGACGGCCTGGGCAAGGCTCATGGATTCCATTTTCCAGGTGTGAATGCGTGCGCCTGTGGCGCTCGGACCATTTCGTTCCGCGCGCGCGTTGAACGCGTCCACAGCCCACATCACGATGCCTCCAATGAGCAGGGAAGCGCCCATGATGTACAGGCTCTCGAGGTGCTTGCCGATCACTTTGGTCAAAAGAAACGCAGGAATCGCAGTGACAACGAAAGCAATCAGTGTCAATCCGAGCGGATGCGTCAGAGCGGTGCGGTCGCCGTTTTCGCCTTGCGGAAACGTGCTGAGAAATTTCGCGATTCGCGACCGGAAATAAATCGGCAGGCATAAAATCGCACCGAGCTGAATGACGATGGTGTACATCTTCCAGTAGCCATCCCCGAGATTGATGTGAAACAAAGACTCGGCAATGCGCAAGTGCGCGGTGGAGCTCACCGGCAGGAACTCGGTAAATCCCTCGATGATTCCCAAAATCAGCGAAAGCAGATAATCGTTCAACGCTCCTCCGATTCGGATTCAAACTGCCGCATTATGCGCTCTCTCCTTTAACCTGCGAACCGGATGCCGGCACAGCGCGTTGCCTCGCCCACATCCTGAGCGCTTGAATTTCTTCGGCGCGGGTGGTCGAGAGCGGCACAGTCCGCGACAGGGCGGAAAGGATTGTTTCAGTTGTCAGTGGTTGTTTACCGGCGAATGCTGCGTACAAGGCGCTCTGTACTGCGGCATCGATTTCAGCACCCGAGAAGCCTTCTGCGGCGGCAGCAAGTTTATCGAGATCGAATTCCGCAGGATCTCGGCGGCGCTTGTTCAGTTGAATCGCGAAGATCTGCTTGCGCTCGGTGGGGTTCGGCAGATCGACAAAGAACAACTCGTCGAAGCGTCCTTTGCGGATGAGCTCCGGCGGCAGGACGGTTACGTTGTTGCAGGTGGCAGCGACAAACACTGGCGCCTTGCGGTCCTGCATCCAGGAGAGAAACGACGCCAGGATGCGAGAAGAGACGCCTGCATCCACGGAGGCCGAGTCCGGTCCACTGCCCGCAAACACCTTCTCGAGCTCGTCAATCCACAGAACACACGGCGCCAGTCCTTCTGCGACCCGGAAGACCTGCTGAATGCGCTTTTCAGTTTCGCCAATGTACTTGTCGAAGACCGCGGCGGTGTCGAACTTGACCAGCGGCAGTTTCCATTCGCCGGCCACAGCCCGCGCGCAAAGAGATTTGCCGCAGCCCTGGACGCCAAGAATAATGACTCCGCGCGCCGGTTCGAGACCAAACTGTCGCGCCGAGTCATCCCATGCGCCGCGGCGCTCGCCGAGCCATGATTTGAGGTTCTCGAGCCCGCCAACACCGGCCATGTTTTCCGATGCGTCAACGAACTCGAGCATGCCGGCGCGGCGCAGCAGATCTTTCTTTGCATCGAGGACATCGGTCACGGTCTCGGTAACCACGCCATACCGAGTAACAATCGCCTGCGAAAGTGCGCGTTCTGCTTCTTCCTCGGTCAGTCCGCGGAGATTGGCAGCAACGGCGTCCAGACCTCGATTGTCGAGCGCGCGGCGTAAAGTGCGAGTCTTGCCAAGGCGCACCACGACTTCGTCGATGAGTTGCCTCAGGCGGATCTGGTCCGGCAGCGGCAACGTGACGAACTCGACCAACGATCGCAATTCCGGAGGAACTGAAAAAGTGGGGGCGGTTATCACGATGGTCCGGCGGTTAGTGGAAAATTTCTGGCCAACATCGCGCAAGCGACGGACCACAACCGGATCTTCAATGTGACGATGAAAGTCTTTCAGGATGTAAACGGCTTCGATGGTGAGCGCTTCAAGGTTGCCAAGCGCCTGGGCGGGGTCCTGGCTGTTGTAGATTGCGGCAGCGCCGGCCGCATCGGTATTGTGGGCCGACCCGGGAAAACCACCGGGCACGCCATGTTCGTGGACGACAGTATCGCTTCCGCATCGAACCAGCCCGCTGGCGATGCTCCATTCAAAGACCGCCAGATTCAGCGGCGATGAAGCCGCGCGCACCAGGCGCACGGCCCGTGTCTCCTCAACGGTCTCCATCACCACGATGGGAGTCGAGGAGTCGATCAGAACTTTTAGTCGGTCGAGAACATCAGCCATGACAGGGAATGAAGGGCTCTGCTAAGAAGTTACTCGATTAACTCCGGGTGAGGAAGAATTTTTCCCGTAACCGATGGCCATGAACCAGATTGGCAAATGAGAGACTTGAGTTGCTCAGCGATATTGGGCTGTCCGGCTAAACCGCAACAGAGACTCGCACTGAGATGTGCTGGTTTTGCAATTAGGCCAGCGACTGCTTCACAGCATTGCCTGCACGAAGTTCGACCCAACATTGGTGAATTCGAAAGCATGCAGACCGAGGCGGTCCGCAAGCTCACGACAGGCGAGAATTCCACGTACGCTGTTACCCTTTGCGTCCAATCTGGGCGAATATACGCCGATTCCCAATTGGCGATTGACGACGGCAAGCATACCGCCCCCGACACCACTCTTGGCCGGCAGGCCGACGTGATAGGCCCACTCCCCGGCATGATCGTAGAGTCCACACGTGAACATCACGGACAGCACGTCCTTGATGTACTGAAAGTCGAAGACAGTTTGACGCGTGACCGGGTTTGTCCCCATATTCGCGAGCGTTGCCGCCATGATCGCCAGGTCGCGGCAGTTCACCCGCAGCGAACATTGAGAGAAGTATTGGTGCAACGTATGATTTACGTCTTCATCAATGACGCCGAAGTTCAGCATCAGATAAGCGATGGCGCGATTACGATGACCGCTTGCTGACTCGGACGCGTACACGGCGCGATCAATTGTGAGTTTTCGTCCGGCTGCAAGTTGCATGCGTTCGACGAAGTGCCGGACTCCGGAACTCGCGGAATCCCTCTTGATCAGCGACGCTACCGCGATTGCACCCGCATTTACCATGGGGTTATAAGGCCGCATGGTCTTTGGGTGAAGCTCGATTGAGTTGAAGGCATCGCCGCTCGGTTCAACTCCAACCAGGTCCAAGATCCGCTCCCGCCCCAGTTCCTCCAGAGCGATTTGATAGGCAAACGGCTTTGAAACCGATTGGATCGTGAACTCCTGGCTCCAGTCGCCGGCCGAAAACACCTGGCCGTCGACCGTCGCTATGCAAACCCGGCCGGATCTACCTTTCCGAGTTCGGGAATATAGGTCGCGACTTCCCCTTCATTTACGTTGCCGAATTTTTCGTAAGTGAGATCGACAATGTCCTTGATGGTTATTGCGTCTGGCATCTTGCAGTGCAGTCCTTGCCCCACGCGCTCGCCGGACGGCAGGGTCCTCGGCGGCATTCAAGACCAAAGCTGTGGCGTAGCTTTTGGGCTGCAAGCAGGGTATCGCGGCAACACGATTTCGCCTTATTGATGTTTCTTATTGAAGGGGTGCATGATTCTTTATGCCAGGCAGATGGCTACCGTTAGGCGAAAAACGAGCGTGAGAAAACGACCGATTTTGGCCGCGCCCCTAAGAAGTAATGGTCCCCGGCCGAGTTCCTACTTTGTATTCTGGTCTCCTGCACCGTGCTTGGTACCGTCCAGTGGACACAGGGTCGGCGGCAGCGAATTGTCCACTCTGTGCCGGACTGGCTTCAACGTCTTCAAGTACGCAAAAATCGCTGCCAGGTCTTGATCGGTCATGTTGCGCAGCACCATCCAGGGCATGGTGCTGTTCAGTTCGCGAACACCGTTCACCGATCCCGTGCGCATGGTCTTGATGAACATCGCCTCATCGTAGTAGGGAATGCCGGTCGGATCAGGAGTGATATTGGCGCTGGTGAAGTTTCCCCAGGGGACAGGGATAGTTTGCCCGCCGCCAAAATCCATTCCTGCGATGACCTGGCGATGGTTGTCAATTGGGGTGTGACAATCGGCGCAGCCAACCAGGTCCACCAGGAACTTCCCGCGTTTCACCGGATCAGACAGGTCCGGTTGAAATACGGGCGTCGTCAGGGGCTTAGGCGCGTTGTTGATGAAGTATTTCACCGGGAAAATAACGTCAGTCTTTGGTAAAGGATTCTTCACTGCTGGCAACGATCGCAAGTACACCACGACCGACGCGACATCTTCATCCGGCATGCTCCGGTAGTGCTCGTACGGCATGATCGGAAACAGCGGGCGATCGTCGTGGCCAATGCCTTCCCGAATCGCGCGCGCCAGCATATCGTCGGTCCAGTTGCCCGCGCCGGTTTCTTTATCCGGCGTCAGATTCGGGGCGATGATTCGTCCGGGCAAGTCGGTATAGGGAAGCTGTTGTCCTGCGCCTTCCATCCCGCTCGGAATTGGATGCTCCCGGCTTTTGAAATCATGCGGCGAGTGGCAATAGAAGCAGCCCATCGAGGTCGCAATGTATTTGCCGCGTTCCAAGCGCGCCGGTGTGCTTTCGAATTTGCGGTCCGTCAGGTCTCGTTTGCGTGGGCCAATGAAGGTCCGCAAACCAAACATCTGGACAGCAGCAATCCCAAGGACAATGACTAGAATCAATAGAACCAAAAGCAGGATTTTGAGCCAACGCTTCACGAACGCAATCCTCCCGGTATTTACAAACCCGTTAACTTAACATCTTGCTGGCAGAAGTCAAGTTGAAGTCTCATTTCTGCGGAAATTTGTAAATTGCGACCGCGGATAGCCAATCGCCGCCATTCCCCGCTATGATTGATGCATGAGCTTCGCCGACACCGTAGTCCTGTTTGTACTGGCGCTACTGCTCTTCGGTCCGAAGAAGCTGCCCGGCATTGCCCGCCAGATTGGGAAGGCGTTAGCAGAGTTCAAGCGCGCTTCGAACGAATTCAAGGCCCAGATCGAGGCAGAGATCTCGCAACTGGAACTCGAGGAGAAGCGCAAGGCAGACGCCGAGAAGCTGGAGAAACAGTTGCCGGCCCACGCGCAGCCGCCCGAGGGCTCGGTTGAATATTCTCCGATGAAGCCGGCGACTTCTGAACCCGCAGCTCACGACATAAATCTATCCACGCCTGACGCGAACCATGCCTGAAGTCGCCCCCGAACTGGAGTCTCCCGAAACCGATCAGGAGCAGATGCCCTCGATGAGCTTCCTCGAGCATCTCGAGGAGCTGCGGACGAGGATTTTCCACGCTCTGGTCGCGGTGGCCGCGGGAATGGGAGTTTGTTTCCTATACCGTGAACGGCTGTTTGCCCTCATGCAGAAGCCGATCATCGATACCCTACATCGTTACAACCTTCCGGACCACTTGGTGTACCTGACCCCGGTCGATCCCTTCAACCTTTACTTGAAGATTTCCGCGCTGGGCGGTCTGTTCTTGACGTCTCCGTATGTGCTTTATCAGGTATGGCTGTTCATTTCACCGGGCCTCTATCGCCGCGAGAAAAAGTACGCCATCCCTTTCATGATCTCGACGATTTTCCTGTTTTCGGCCGGCGGTTATTTCGCATATCGCATCGTGTACCCGGCCGCGCTGGATTTCCTGATTCGATTTGGGCGGCAGTTCACGCCGATGATCACCATTCACGAGTACACGGGCCTGTTCTTAACGGTCACGCTCGGGCTTGGGTTGGTCTTCGAGATGCCCATTCTGGTGTTCTTTCTGGCGCTGATGGGAGTCATAAGTGCAGGCTGGATGTGGCGGAACATCCGTTATGCAATCCTCGGCATCTTCATCGTCGCCGGTGCGCTGGCGCCTACGCCGGACGTGAGCAGTATGATCATCTTCGCCTCGCCCATGCTCGTGCTTTACGCAATCAGCATAGGAATCGCCTGGTTTGTGCACCCCACCCAGCGCAGGGCTCGTGAGGCGAAACGAAACGCATGAGGCTCGCGGCAATTGCCGGAATCGTTGTGCTGCTCTTAGCGGTTGGATGTTCCCGACAGAAAGACGCCGCTGCCGCAACCACTCCGGACGCTGAGTCTCAAACCTCAGCACCGGCATCGCTTCCGGCTTCCTCCGATCCCGTCACTCCGCCCGCCTTCGACTCGAGCCGGGCCATGCAGTACGTCAAAGAAATCGTCGCCTTCGGTCCACGCCCGATTGGAAGCGTCAACCACATCAAAGTGGAGAAGTACATTCTTTCCCAGATCAAAGGCGAGAACGTTGAGCGCGATGATTTCGAAATCAATGCGTCGGAGGGGCACTTTCCGATTCACAACATCATCGCCAAATTTCCGGGCGCGAAGGATGGCATCATCGTCATAGCCAGCCATTACGACACGAACTGGCCGCTGCGAAATATCAACTACGTCGGCGCGAATGACGGCGCTTCATCCAGCGCGCTCCTGCTTGAAATAGCAAATCAACTGCGCGGCAAGAAAAACGAGGGCTACAGCGTGTGGCTGCTGTGGGATGATGGCGAAGAATCCATGCGACTGCCCTGGTACGACTCGGAGAGCCTGTACGGCGTGCGGCATCTCGCCGATAAGTGGCAGGCGGATGGAACGCTCAAGAAGATCAAAGCGTTCATTCTGGAAGACATGATTGGAGATGCCGACCTGAACATTGAACGTGTGACCGGCACGACATCCTGGCTTGAAGATCTTGCGTACGAGGCTGCAACTCGCGTTGGATATCAATCTCATTTTTTTGCAAGGGAAATTTCGGTCGGCGATGACTACCAACCCTTCCTTGAGCGTGGCGTGCCATCTATCGATCTGATCGATCTTGACTACGGCTACAACAATGTTTTTCATCACACGGCTGACGACACCGTGGACAAACTCAGCCCCAAGAGCCTGGCGATTGTGGGAACAGTCACTCTCGAAACAGTGCGTCTGCTAAACCAGAGATGAGCGGTCAACGCCGCGGGCGACTTTCACTTTCCTCGGTTTTCATTTCTAATCGTCCATTACCTGAGATTGCTCGTGAACGAAACCGCCTTCTGGGTTCTATTCAATGTCTTCGTCGCTGTAATGCTGGCCCTTGACCTCGGCGTGTTCCATCGCCAGGCACAACGACCGGGCCTGCGGCAATCCCTCGTGTGGAGCGGGATATGGATTTCCCTTGCCGCTCTCTTCGCGTTGCTTATTTTCTTCTGGCACGGAAAAACTGCCGCGCTGGAATTTTCCACTGGCTACGTGATCGAGCTCTCGCTGAGCGCCGACAATCTATTCATCTTTCTCTTGATCTTCCGATATTTCCATCTGCCCGAGCATGAGCAGTATCGGGTCTTGTTCTGGGGAATCATTGGCGCGATCGCCATGCGAGCGGCGTTCATCTTTGCCGGCGTGGGACTCATTCGGCGATTCCACTGGATTATCTACGCCTTCGGCTTGTTGCTGGTGTACAGCGGACTGAAGCTGCTTTTCCAACGCGGAGAACGCGTACAGCCGGATAAAAATCCGGTCTTGCGCCTGTTCCGGCGAATTCTGCCGGTAACTCCCGACTATGTTGATGGCAAATTTTTTGTGCGCCGGGAGAAACTTTGCGCCACGCCGTTGCTTTTAGTGTTGCTGGTGATCGAAACCACCGACGTCATCTTCGCGGTCGATTCCATTCCCGCGGTGCTCTCGATCACGCTGGATACTTTCATCGTCTACACATCGAACATCTTTGCGATCTTGGGCTTGCGCTCGATGTTTTTTGCGCTTTCGTCGCTAATGGAAATCTTCGAATACTTGCATTACGGGATTTCGTGCGTGCTGGTCTTTGTGGGATTGAAGATGCTGCTCTCGCACTACTATCCCATTAGGACGGACATTTCGCTTGCGGTGATCGCGGGACTTTTGCTGGTGACGATTCTCGCGTCGGTATTGAAGCGGAGACACTCGCCCAGCTCAGCTTGAGCGTATATGAATCAGTTGACCAGGCTGGATGGTGCTGATCGCCCGCAGCATTTCTGGGACGCATTTAACGAGATCTGAGTAACGGCTGGATTTGGCCGTTACCGTCGATCAGGAAATCCTTCATCTGAGTTGGTCAACGACAAGCGGCTTGGCAAATTCCAGAGCACGGACGGCAGCCTCGCGTGTGACGCTCGGGAAATCGTCCAGGAAATCGTCGAGGGTTTCGCCAGCCTCTAAGTGACTGCAGAAACGTCGCGAAAGGCACGCGCGTGTCGGAGAAAACCGGGGCACCGGCGAGAACATTAGGATCGCGAGCGATTACGAAGTTGGCCACTGACATCTCAGCTCATGATAGGTAGAACGCAAGCACAAAAACAAGCCGCTTATCCAAGTTAGTCGAATACTAATCTTTCGTCTCTGACCACGGAATGCTTTCCAAACTTAATGTCGTTGTGATCGGGAAAATCCGTGCGGTAATGCGCACCTCGGCTTTCTTCACGGGCCAGCGCTGTTCTGGCGACCAGCAATCCGGCAATTTGAAGGTTGCGCGCCTCATACTCGCGCCTGCTGTGCGGGCGCGATAGCTGCGGAGCTGTCTCTTCCAGCCGCTTCACGGCTTGCTTCAAGCCGCTGCCGCTGCGCACGATTCCAACCTGGTTCCACATCAGAGTCTGCAATTCGCTGATCGATGCTTCTACCGGGACACTCACTGGTCCGTTGGAGTAGGCTGCGGGCGGCAATCCTGAAGCTTTTCTCGTGAGGAGTGCCAGTTCGTTGCGCATTTTGTTTCCGGCGCGTGCTCCGAACACCAAGCCTTCGAGCAGGGAATTACTCGCCAGCCGATTGGCGCCATGGACGCCGGTTCCTGCAGCTTCGCCAGCCGCGTAAAGCCCCGGTAGGCTGGTGCGCCCATCCAAGTCTGTGCGAACGCCGCCCATCGCGTAATGCGCAGCGGGGCGGATGGGCACCGGTTCTTCGGTGATATCGATGTTGTACTGCAGGCAGGTTTTGTAAATCCGCGGAAAACGTTGCTGGACGTGCGCGGGATCGAGATGGGTCAAATCCAGATACACGACCGGATCTTTCGCGCGACTGCGCTCGAGTTCGTGCATGATAGCGCGCGCCACCACGTCACGAGGCGCGAGTTCGGCCATGGGATGATACTTCGCCATAAACCGCGACATCTCCATGTTCCGCAAATACGCACCCTCGCCCCGCAATGCTTCCGAAAGCAGAAATCGCGGCGCCTTCTTCAGGTACAACGCGGTCGGATGGAACTGGATGAACTCCAGATCGGTTACCTCGGCCCCCGCCCGGTAGGCCATCGCGACGCCGTCGCCCGTGGCGACGCTGGGGTTGGTGGTGTTCAGATAGAGCTGTCCCATGCCGCCGGTTGCAAGCAGCACGGACGAGGCATGAATCGTGTTCTCCTGGCCGCGTTCGTCGATGACGCGAACGCCCGAAACCCGGCCAGCATCGGTGACCAGATCGGTTGAAAACTCGAATTCGCGGACGGAAATCTCAGGCAATGTTTGGGCCTTGGCGTAGAGAGCGCGCTGGATTTCGCGTCCGGTTGAGTCGCCGTGCGCGTGCAGAATGCGGTTTCGGCTGTGGGCGCCCTCGCGCCCGAAGGTCAGCTTGGTACCGTCACGATCGAACTGCGTACCCCAGGCGATAAGCTCCTCGATCCGCTCGGGGGCGTCTTCAACCAGAACCCGGGCAGCGGCTTCATTGCAGAGGCCATCGCCGGCAGCAAGAGTGTCCTGAAGATGCAGGCTGATTTCATCTTCGTCGCTGAGAGCAGCGGCAATTCCGCCTTGCGCATACTGCGTGCTGGAGTCGGCGATTTCGCGTTTGACTAGAACCAGAACGCGTCCGGCGGGCGCCAGTTCAATGGCGGCGCGGAGCCCTGCGACTCCGGCGCCAATGACAACAAAATCCGCCTCAGGGGCAGTGGCTGGCATTGGGTGAATGTTAACACCGCCAAACTCAAGGGTTCCAATTGGCCAATCTCAGTCAGGGCGCCAGAAGAAGGCGAGACGGAGAGCTTGGTATTCTCCTGACTGTGGAGTATACTGTGTGACAGATCCAACATATGGAAACCATCCAGATCGTTCTTGACAAAAAGCTCTTGCAGGCCACCGACCAGGCGGCGAGAAGGGCCAAACAGAATCGCTCGGCCCTGGTTCGCGAAGCGCTTCGAGAGTACCTTCGAAGGTCGGAGCTTCGTGCCAAAGAAGAGCGCGACAGAGAAGGCTATTTGCGACTGCCCGCAAATGCCGATGATCTCTCGATGTGGGATGCGGAGGCGGCGTGGCCAGCCGAATAGAGCGAGGTGATATCCGTCTGTACGAATTCGCTCCTCCGGATAAGAAACGGCCGGTTCTGGTCCTGACGCGTCACAGCGCTATTCCGTACTTGGCGAGGGTCACGGTAGCGCCGATCACCTCTGCAATTCGCGGCGTGCCCTCGGAAGTCGTGCTTAACGAGGAAGATGGTATGAAGCAGCCCTGCGCTGTGAATCTCTATAACCTGGTGACTGTCTCGCAGGACCGGTTGGGTAAGCAGGTGGCTCGCTTATCGGCTGTCAAAATGCGGGAAATCTGTGCTGCCATTGGCTTTTCACTCGGCTGCGACGCCACCCAGGCGTAATCTCAAGGGAGCGTTTCGATCTCTTCTCCGCTCGCTGGTTGCTATGATGAGTTGCGATGGTTCGCATCCCTGTCAAAACCACGTCGCATAGATACGAAGCGATCATTGAGCACGGGCTGTTGTCGAGCGCCGGTGCCGTCCTGAAGCAACTTCTTGCAGTGACGCCGCGCCTTTTCATCGTGACTGTGTCTCCCGTTCGCCGGCGTTGGGGCAGGGATCTTTTTAGGTCCCTCAAGAGCGCCGGGTTTGAGGCCAGCATCGTCGAAATGGCTGACGGCGAACGGTCCAAAAGGCTGTCTACGGTTGAAGCTCTGGCGGAAGGCTTGTTGCGCGGCGGAGCAGATCGCAAAGCTGTGGTGCTTGCTTTTGGCGGCGGCGTAGTTGGAGATGTCGCGGGAATGCTCGCTTCGGTCTACATGCGCGGCGTTAAGCTGGTGCAGGTCCCGACAACCGTGCAGGCGCAACTTGATGCGGCGATCGGCGGCAAGACCGGAGTGAATCTACGTTCCGGAAAGAATCTGCTCGGGACTTTTTATCAACCCGAGCTGGTGCTCATCGATCCCGCAACTCTGGCGACGCTGCCGGAGCGCGAGTTCCGCGCCGGCATGTATGAGGCGCTGAAGTGCGGCGTGATCGGGAACGAGGAGTTGTTTGCGCGATTGGAAAAGTCTTCGATCAAAGACTTGCGCAAGACACCGGAGTTTCTTGCATGGGCGATCGCCGAATCCGTGAGGCTGAAGGCGAAAGTCGTCTCGGCGGACGAACGCGAGGGAGATCTTCGCCGGGTGCTCAACTTTGGACACACGATCGGGCACGCGCTTGAGGCGGCGACAAATTATCGGCAGTTTCTGCATGGCGAAGCAGTGGCGTGGGGCATGATCGCAGCGGCGCGGATCGCAGCCGATCTCGGTTGCTGCCCGACGGAAGTGTACGAGCGTATTCGAACCGCCGTCCTTCACTGGGGGAAACTGCCACCAGTCCGAGTGCAGACCGCAAAAGCAATCAAACTCATGCGTTCGGACAAGAAGACCGAGACCGGAGTCTTGCACTTCGTCCTTCCGAGAACCATTGGCCGAGTCGAAGTCGTGAAGGACATCCCGGAAAGCGCGGTTGCCGCGGCGATGGCAGAAATACGGCAGGCCTCACGTGGGTGACGCGGCGAAGCCACAGGTTCTCGGTGCATCGCCCGAGGGCGCGAAGGATCCGCAGGCCGCGTCGCGCGCAATCCGCGAGATGTTTACTGCAATCGCGCCTCGCTACGACTTGTTGAACCACCTTCTCTCTGCAAACGTGGACAAATTGTGGTGGCGGAGAACGGCGAGAACTTTCTCTGCAATTCTGGCCAGACCGGATGCCCAAGTTCTTGACCTCTGCTGCGGGACCGGCGATATGGCGTTCGCGCTTCGGCAGCAGGGAAGCGAATGCCAGATCATAGGTGCGGATTTTTCCCATGCCATGCTGCTGCGCGCGGATGCGAAATCTGATCAGAAGGAAAGAATGCGCTGGATCGAAGCCGACGCTTTGCGCCTGCCATTCCCCGATGAGAGCTTCGATCTTGTAACTTCTGCTTTCGGTTTTCGCAACCTCGCCGACTACGACGCAGGATTACGCGAGATTCGGCGCGTTCTGAAGCCGGGAGGCGAATGCGGGATCCTGGAGTTCAGCGAACCGCGCGGAGTGCTGGGGAAAATTTACAACTTGTACTTCAAATCCGTGCTGCCAAGAGTCGGCCGGGTGATCTCAGGTTCGTCCGGCGCCTATGCGTATTTGCCGGCTTCGGTCCAGCGTTTTCCAGAGCCGGACGAACTCCTGCAACGAATGCGTGCAGCTGGTTTCCGCGAGGCTGCCTGGAGGCCGTACACCTTCGGTATCGCCGGCCTCTATCGTGGGAAGTGTTGAGCCCGTGTAGCACAGGCAGCCCGCCTGTGCACTCCCGAACCAATAGTCATTTCACAGCCGAGCCGGCTGTGCTACATGGCTATGCTTTGGCCGAGGGCGCTTCAATCTTGAAGCACTCCGCGAAGGCATCCGCAACCGAATAGCGAATCACGTTCTTATACTCAGGCCCAAGAAATTCCTGCATTCGCGTGGTGTCCATGACCGTGCTCGAGGTCATATAAGGCACGACATCCGGAGGAATCGTGGAAATCTTCCGGTTCCAGAGAAAACGCAGCACCAGTTCGAAGATCTTCTTCGTCGGCACGCGCACCAGCTTCGCTTTCGCCATGCGCACGCATTGATCATAGGTGAGGGCTTCGCCTCGCCCGGCAACGTTCAACAATGTGAGCCTCTGGGCCTCAGGGTCTTGCTTTTTCAGGATGTAGGTGATCAGGCGGGCTACATCATCGATGTGAACGAACTGGATTTTGCTTTGCAGGTACTGACTGCCACTGGGGAGCATGGCCGGCAATCGGGTGCCGCGCTCGCGCATCCGCTCTGCTCGTTTACTCGCGCCACCCGGTAATCCGCGGAATGCCTCCATGAAATAGTTGTCCACGGTGGCGCCCGCAAAAATGTGCGGCCGGAGAATGTAGACGCTGCAGCCGCGCAGTCCGGGTGAACGTTGCTGCACGACGCGATCGGCTTCCATCTTGTGCACGCCATAGATATACGTGTGTGCCGCGAGTTGGCTCTCCTCGGTTGCGGGCCGGGAGAGATCTGGGCCGTAGGCCGAAACGCTACTCAAGAAAACAAACTTCTCGACCATGGGCCAGTCACGGTTGGCTTCGGCAACAGCTTCCATCACCCGCGCCGTGCCGGAGACGTTGATCTGCCACATGCGATCCCGGTCAAGCACTCCGGTGCGGACGGCGTCCATCACGAATGCGAGATGTACCACGGCGACCGGCCTGACTTCCCGCAGAAGCTGCAGGAACTCCAGGCAGGATGATTCGACACCGAAATCGATCTTGGTGAATTGGACCGCAGCGCCGGTCGCCGGCGGTCGCATGTCCACGCCTACTACGCGAAAGCCTGACAGCATAGGCAGAAGTCTCCGCCCGAGGTTGCCGGAGATTCCGGTAACGACGATTGCCGGGGGACCCTCTGCCATTTATTTGTGACCGGGGGGTGGAGGAGTTTTGGTTGCCGACGGAGCCGGATTTTGTGTCGGCGTCTCGCCCGGTTTGCGTAGAGTGGGAGCGCTCGCAGTAGCGCCAAAATAGCTCTCGTCGAGTGTGGTTTTGACGGAACTCTGCAGACCATCCATTGCAGCCTTGAGCTTCTCAGCCTGCAAAGCGCGCGATATCTCATCGCGTACGCTGGCTATGGGCAGGTCCTTCACTTCGACGATCTTATAAACCATGAACCCTGCGGGATCATTGAAAACCTGTGATGTGTCGCCCGCCTTCAACTCGAAAATTGCTGAATCGGCCGCGAGGATCTGGTTCTTGCGCTGGTTCTCCATACGCGTGTTTTGGGCAGTCTGTTTGAGTCCGGCGAAATCGTAAGCCTCCTGCTGAAGCTTCTTGAAGTCTTCACCCGCAGCCGCCCGGGCCCGAAGCTTCTCAGCTTCCTCTTTCATTTCCGCTTCCGAAGCCTGGCGCTTCTTTTCGGCATCTGCATCGTTCGGCTTACTTGAGGAAGCGTCTGTGAACTTCTGCTTGGGGACGTACAGCTTGTCGAAGCTGATGGCCTTGTAGTCGGCGATGTGCTGCTTGTAATAGTCTTCCGCTTCGCTATCCGAAACCGTTGCGGTCTGCTTCTGCAGGTCCTGATAGCCGGCTCGGGCGAGCAACTGCAGCCGCATGAGGTAGATCTGTTTTTCGAAATCTGGATTGCGGTCCGCTCCGCTCTCATGCGCCTTTTCCGCCAGTACCAGTGCCTGGACATACCTGTCAGCGATCTGCTTTTTCTGCGGAGCAGGAGTATTGGCTGGAGCAATCCTTTCGAAATCGGCGCGAGTCACCACGGTCTTGCAGTCCGACGGCGAGGCGCTGCTTCCGCCTGGGCGCTCGCAAAGGCCTTGAATGGTAATGACCGGGGCGTCCTCAGCTGGACCAGCCGCCTGCACGGGAAGCATCTCAGAGCCTTTCGAACTCTGTTGTGGAGCGGCCGCAATTTGGTTGGATTGCGCCAGTCCTACTGCTGCGAGCAGCAGACAAACTAACGCGTTGAAAAAGCTTTTCAAGGGATTCCTCCGAAGCAGAAGGGGTTAATAGAAAATCGTAGCACAGAGGACACAAATGTAATCATCGACCCTGAAAACATGCCTGAGCCGCCTCGGCGGAAACTCTGCGACCTCTGCGGTTAAAAGCTCTTGAAGGTTCACGAAGACCATTCCTAAAAACACGGTCGCTTGGCTGAACTGCGTGGCAAAGCGATAATGCTCGCATGGCGGGATTACCGGCTACGACTGACCCGGCGTTCGGTTCGGATGCCATGCGCGTCGAAAAACGCTCAGTTGCGGCGAATTCGGTATTTGCAGCCCTCGCGATTACTGCGTTTAAGATTGTTGTCGGTGTTACCACCGGCAGCCTGGGAATCCTTTCGGAAGCCGCCCACTCCGGGCTCGATCTGATTGCCGCCGTCATCACTTTCTTTTCGGTGCGCCTTTCCGATAAGCCCGCGGATGCGGACCACCAGTATGGCCACGAAAAGGTCGAGAACTTCTCCGCTTTCATCGAGACCGGACTTTTGCTGATCACCTGCGTGGTTATCGTTTACGAAGCCATCAAGCGATTGTTCTTCCACCATGTGGAGATCGAGCCCAGCCTGGCAGCGTTTCTGGTGTTGTTTGCCTCCATGGTGGTGGATTTCTGGCGTTCGCGGGCTCTCGGAAAGATTGCGAATAAATACAACAGTCAGGCGCTCGAAGCCGACGCCTTGCATTTCTCCACCGACATCTGGTCAACGGGAGTAGTGGCGGCTGGTCTGATCGTCGTCCTGTTAGGCCGAAGACTCCACTCGCAGTGGCTGGTTGATGCCGATGCGGTCGCAGCGCTGTTTGTAGCGGTCGTGATCGTATTCGTCAGTTCCCGCCTTGCCCGCCGCACCATTGACGCACTCCTCGATACCGGTCCGGCCGATGCCCGCAATCGCATCATTGCGGCCCTGCATAATGTTGAAGGTTTGCTTGAGGTTGATCGCGTGCGGATTCGCGGAGCGGGAAACCGCTATTTTGCCGATGTTTCAGTAGGGCTGGCGCGGAACGTAACTTTCCAGCGTTCCGGGCAGCTTGCAGATGAAGTCACACGAACTGTACAGAGAATTCTTCCCAATACAGACGTGGTGGTGCGGTCGGTACCACGCCCTGCTAATGCCGAAAACATCTTCGACCGGGTTCGCGCGGTCGCTATGCGACACAACTTGAATGTTCACGATGTCAGCGTGCAGGACCTGGATGGCCGGCTACACGTGGAACAGCATCTGGAACTGGATGAGCAGCTTCCGCTGAGGGATGCACACGATCGCGTCAGCAATCTGGAAGCGGAGATTCGCGACGAGAATCCTGAGATCGCGAGCATCCTTACGCATATTGAGAGCGAGCCGGCGACCATTGAGCCCGCGACCCACCTGGATCGCGATGCTCTGCTCGAAAGTAAATTGAAAACCGTCGCCGCCGAGTTTCCCGAGATTCTCGATGCGCATGATATTCACGTGAAGCACGTAGGCGGGCGGGTGTACGTTTCTTGCCACTGCACCTTCCCTGACGAACTCCCTCTGTCGCGCGTGCACGACGTTTCTACCGCGCTCGAGAGCCGCTTCAAGCGGGAAGCGCCGGAGTTGTTCCGCGTACTCATTCACCCTGAACCGAAAACCGACAACAGGAGATAGCAATGTATCGAGCGAGTGCGAGCTGGAAGCAGCACTTCGAATTTGAAGGGAAGGGGAATAGCGGTATTTCCGTCGAAGTCGATGGTGACGGCAAAACCGGTAACAGCCCCACCGATCTTGTTCTCATCGCCCTGTGCGGGTGTACTGGCTACGACGTGGTCAGCATTCTGAACAAGAAACGCGAACCGCTGAAGAGGCTTGAGGTCACCGCCGAGGCGGAGAAGGCGCCGCACTCGCCGCGCGTGTATACCGCCATCAAACTTCTTTATCGAATTTCCGGCAAAGTATCGCAAAAGGCTGCAGAGGACGCGGTCAGGCTGTCAGAAGAAAAGTACTGCTCGGTGAGCGCGATGCTCAGCAAGACTGCCCGAGTTACTTATGAAATTCAGTTGGAGCCGCAATGACTGCTGCAGCGCCTGCTGGGAATAAGCCAAAGCCGCACGATTCCCATCTTGGCTACGTCTACATCGGTCTGGCCGCAGTTTTGTGGGGGATTTCGGCCAGCCTTGGCCGGGCGGCATTCACCGGCCGTTTACTGCCGGGGTCAGGCATTCGCGATGTAAGTCCGATCGTGCTCTCCCAGGCACGCACTAGCTTTTCATTTTTGGCGGTTGCGGTCGCGTTGCTACTCCGCCGTGGCTGGCGCGCACTGCTGCCTCCCAAACGTGACCTGGTGCAGCTGGTTGTGCTGGGAGTCGCCGGCGTGGCGGCGTCAAATTACTTCTATTACCTCGCGATTCAGCGCACCAATGTGGCAACCGCGATCATCGTGCAGTACACAGCGCCGGTATGGGTGCTTCTGTACACGATTGCGAGAAGGGCCGAGCGGCCGAGCCTGGCGAAGATGTCGTCCGTCTTACTCGCGATTGTGGGGATCGCCCTGGTCATCGGTCTGTTCGGACAAGGGCGGCTGCAACTTGATTCACTCGGGGTTCTGGCAGCATTGCTAGCTGCATTTTCGTTTTCTTTTTACAACATCGGCGGACACTCACTTCTCGCCAGGTACGATCGCTGGATCGTATTGCTCTTCACGACCCTCTTCGCGTCGCTGTTTTGGATCATTGTGAATTCGCCGGCGAAGATTGCCGCCGCACATTACTTCGCATCCGTGTGGGTTTTTCTAGTGGTGTTCGCAATCCTGTCGGTCCTCTTGCCCTTTTCATTCTATTTTGCGGGCTTGCAGCACCTCGATCCGACCAAGGCGATCGTTGCCAGTTGCCTGGAGCCTGTGTTCACGATTCTGATCGCGGCATTCGCGTTGAAAGAAGCAGTTCATCCTCTGCAGGGTCTGGGCATCGTGATGGTTCTGTCGGCGATTCTCGTGGTTCAGAGGCCCACGCGTGCCGGATCGCGGCTGCCGGTCGAGCCCGTGGATTAGCCTGTTCACGCCTTATTGACGAACTGTTAACAAAACGCCCCATTCTCGGCACTTCCGTTAGCTTCCGTCCTCCCTTAATTTTGACCCAGGTGTTTTCAGACAAAAGAGGTACTGCCGTGAAGACCGTCCCCTCTGTCATCCTATTGACGTTCGCACTTGGACTTGCAGCACCCTGCTTCGCTCACCACATGGCGGTTGTCTCTCCAAACAAAACGCGGTGAGCGCGATGACTTCAGCCCAGTTGTCCAAGATTCTTCGCGCGGAAACCAAAAACTGGCCCGACGGCAAGGCCATCAACGTAGTGCTGCATCGTGCGTCTGCCGGCGAAAGCATCACCCTGCAAAGGCTGAACAAAATGTCGGCGCAACAATGGCAGGCATGGATCCGCGAGCATAAGGACGCGATCAAACTGGTCGACACTGATAGTGACGTACTTAGCTATGTTGCGAGTACGCCGGGCGCGATCGGGCTGGTGGAACTTCACTCAGTCAATGACCGCGTGAAGGTCGTCCGAATCGACGGCAAGGTGCCGCTGGAAGAAGGGTATCTGCCTCACTAAACGCCGCGACCGGACTCGATGAGATCGTGTGGCCCGGCCGTCCCGCCCGTACTTTTCAGCAGTCGAAAATATTGTGTAGTTTTGTTGACGTCTTTTCCGATTTGTTCTCTTAGGGCCTCGACGGATTCGAACTTGATCTCATCACGAATTCTTGCCAGGAACGCTAGCTCCACTTCCGTTTCCGCGCTCAGCTCCAGCGGATGGAAGTCCAACAGATGGGTTTCGATGGCGAAAGAATCGCTGCCGAAGGTCGGCCGGTTGCCGACGTTTGAAACTGAATCGAAACATTCCTCGCCGACCCGGGTCCGCGTGATGTAGACGCCATTGCGGGGCACAAGTTCTTCGTATCGGCTTAAGTTGATTGTGGGTACTGTGTATTTCGCGCCATAGCCGCGTCCGCGACCCGGCGTAGATCGGATGGCGAAGGTGCGGCCCAGCAGAGTTCGCGCCCGGCTCACATTTCCTTGTCGAAGGAGTTCGCGGATTCGCGTGCTGGAGACGGATTCTCCGCGAAGCTGCAGCTCGGGATAGACAATCACCTCGAAACCGAATTCAAGCCCAAGTTGTTCCAGCAAATCGATATTTCCTGCAGCTTTGTGACCGAAATGAAAGTTATAGCCTTCGTGAACTTCGACGGCCCTCAGGCGCTCGCAAAGAATTTGCTTAACAAAATCATTCGGACCCATCAGCGACAGGTCGCGAGTGAAAGGAAGGAGCAGAGCTGCGTCGACGCCGGTTTGCTCCAGCAGGCGGAGCTTCTCAGGTGTTGGTGTGAGCAGCTTCGGCGCTGAGTCGGGCCGCAGGATTCGCATCGGATGCGGCTCGAAAGTGACCGCTACGGATTTCGCGCGTCTGTGGCGCGAGCGGCTAACGATTTCGGTCAATACGCGGGTATGCGCACGGTGCACACCGTCAAAATTACCCACGCTGACCAGAGTGGGCCCGAAGTCAGCGGGAATTTCGTCAATCTTATGAAATATCTGCATCCGTTCTTCTTTGCGTCCTTACCGGCCTTTCTTCGCGGCCTTTGCGGTTAAGAGCTTTTTCGCGTACAACATCTCAAATCTCAAACTCCAATTTCATCCCGTCGTACGAGAGCTTGACGTTCTCAGGCAATGCAGCATTCGTCGCTTCGTGCGGCAGATCATGACAAATATGGGTGAAAAAGGCCCGGGCCGGCTTCAGCCGCGCCACGGTTGCCAATGAGTCTTCGACCGTCGAGTGCGTTGGGTGTGGCTTATAACGCAAGGCATCCAGAAATAGAACGTCGAGGCCCTCGAGCTTTTTTAACGATGCCTCCGGGATGTCGCTGTGATCGGTCAGGTACGCCGCCGATCCGAAGCGAAAACCATAGATCTCAGCGTCGCCGTGGATCAAAACGATGGGTTCAAAGATCGCTCCGAAGATCTCCAGCGGGCCCTCGATGTTGCGCATTTCAACCTGCGGCAAGCCGCCAAATTTGTAGTCTGCGTCGAAAATGTATCGAAACATCCCTTGAATAAATTGCGCTGCCTCAGGATGCGCATACAGCGGCAGACGGTTTGGCTTGTGCCTGAAGCTGAGCGGCCGCAGATCGTCGATGCCCAACAGATGATCGGCGTGCGTGTGCGTATAGAGGACCGCATCCAGGCGGCGAACATTTTCGCGGATAGCCTGCTCGCGAAAGTCAGGCGTGGTGTCGATCAAAACCGCGCGCCCGCCATACTCGATCAGGACAGAGGGCCGCGTACGACGGTCGCGAGGATCGCTGGAATGGCAGACGGCACAGTCGCAGCCGATTGTCGGCACACCCATAGAAGTGCCGCTGCCGAGCACGGTCAGGGTCGCCTTCATTTCGTAGCGGAGACCTGCTGCGGGCCTTTGGCGATAGCGTTGGTTACCTCGACGTACGCCATGCGCAGCTCGTAGAGGGCGTTTTGCAGAAAGCTTTGCTCTTTCGAGGTGAGATTGCCTTTGGTCTTTTCGGAGAGAAGAGCGAGCGAGTCGATGGTCTGCCGAGCTCCGATCAGGTCTAGCTGCGGTGGCGCGCCCTGCTCGTGCATAAGGCCCAGTTGCAGCATGCCGGTCATGTAGATCGAGGCCAGAAAGCGTTCGAAGCTGATCTCCATGTCCTTGGTGGAAATCCCGCTCAGTTCGGCCTGTTTGTCCATCTCTGCCGAAGATTTCTGATAGGCATCGGCCTGCTGCTTTTGTTCCGCTGCCGTAGGCGCCGGCGGCTCGTTGGATTCAGGCGCCGGAGTTGCTTCCACTTTCTTCGGCGCTTGCTCCTGCTCTTCGGGGACGTCCTTGCGCAAGTCGCCGTCGGCGGTGAATAACCGCCGGTCAGTAACGGTAAAGCTCTCGTTTTTCTTTTCAGGCATAGCTTTGTGTGGCGCGGGCGCCCTCGCCCGCGACTTGGTTTTAGAAAACCCCCGCGAACGGCAAACGTGCCACTCGCACCTTCGTCTCATCCTGAACGTATGCTTTGCCGGCCGTCGTCAGTTCCTTGCGGCCATAGCCTAGCGCGATAACGCGCTCGCCTTCATGAGTTGGCAATGTTGCCACGCTGGTCAATTCCGCAATGTATTTACCTTCCTGCTGGATGCGAAAACCCGGCGACGGCTTTGCACCCTCGATCTCAAATCCTGTAAACATGCGATGCACGGCACCCCGCGAGCGGATGCGCTCGACGATTTCCTGCCCGAGATAACAGCCCTTGTTGAAATTCAGCGCGCGCTCCTGGCCGGTCTCCTGAGGCAGATCCTTTTGGCGAATGTCCACGCTAAATTTCGGAATGCCAGAAGCGATACGGAAAAGTTCCAACGCTTCAGACCCGATCTTTCGCGCACCGGCTTGGAGCATGGAATCCCAAATTTGCGGCGCAGATTCGATTCCCGAAATCTCGTAAGCTGCAACACTCGGGTTGTCGCCACGAACCAGGCGTAGTTTCCCACCGCTGAATTGCGAATCAGAAACTTGCAATGGCTGCATCCGGTCAGCATCGGGAAATCCCGCACGCTGCAACACCTCAGTACAGGCTGGGCCGGCCAAGCCAACGACGTCGCAAGGCAGGTGTTCGATCTCGACATCATCCATGATGATGTAGCGATCAAAAATCCCAAGAATGGTCTCAAGTTGGGAAGAGTCGGTCTCGACAACAATCCGCTCGCCCCGGTTGAAGGCGTACAGGTCGCCCTGAATCTTTCCCTGTGGGTTCAGAAGAAATGCATAAACGCCGGTGTTGGCCGCGAGATCCCGAATGTTGTTGGTGACCATGCCGTTGAGCCAACGCACGCGATCCTCGCCGGTGAGAGCGACGTATTTACGGTCTAGCTTAAAAACCCCGCAAGCCTTGGTCAGGGCCGCAAATTCCTGGCGGGTTTCGGCGGAAACGGCGGGCTGGGTTGGCACATCCACCTGCATACTGATTCGATTATAGCGAAGGGAAACCCGTCTTTGGCCGTTCGTCGTACGTCGTTCGCAAGCTCCGCGAGTGCTGAATGCCGAGTGCTTATGGTAAGTTTCCCCGGTGAGCACTCGCAAAAAGATTGCCGTGATCCCAGGTGATGGGATCGGCAAGGAGGTCATTCCGCAGGCAGTCAAAGTCCTTGAGGCCACAAAGGCTCCGGTGGATCTGACCTACTTCGATTGGGGCGCTGATCGATACTTGCGTGACGGGACCACAGTTCCTGATGGTGGGTTTGAGATGCTCGCGCGCGATTTCGACGCGATCCTAGTCGGGGCGTTCGGCGATCCTCGTGTGCCTTCCAATATTCACGCCAAAGAAATCCTTTTGGGCATGCGCTTCAAGATGGATCTTTATGCGAACGTTCGCCCAGTTCGCCTGCTCGATGCTTCGCTGTGTCCACTGAAAGGAATGGAACCGAAAGACGTTGACTTCGTCGTGATTCGGGAGAACACGGAAGGACCCTACGTTGATCGCGGCAGTGTAACCAACAAGGGCGCCCCCGACGAGACCGCTGTCCAGGAAGACGTCAACACCTATAAAGGGGTGCGGCGAATCATTCGTTACGCTTTCGAGTATTGCGTGCACAACAAGAAAGCTGACGGTAGCCAACGCACCCGCGTTCTGTTATGCGACAAGTCAAACGCGATGACGATCGCCGGTGGTCTATGGCAACGCGTGTTCAAGGAGGTCAGTGCCGAATACCCTCAGATCAAAGCGGAGCACATGTACGTGGATGCACTCTGCGCGCAGATGGTCCGCGATCCGCGTCAGTTCGATGTGATCGTGACCAGCAACCTGTTCGGCGACATCGTCAGCGACCTCGCCGCAGGATTGCAGGGTGGTCTCGGCATGGCGCCCAGCGGCAACATTCATCCCGGGCAAACGTCAATGTTCGAGCCGGTGCACGGGTCGGCGCCCACGATCGCGGGCAAGAACGTCGCAAATCCTTTGGGAGCGATTTTGACGGCAGCAATGATGCTGAGGCATTTGGGATTCGAGCAAGAATCCAAAAGAATTGACGCCGCAGTTCTTGATGCGTTGCGCGAGAAGAAGACGACGCAGGATATCGGCGGCGAACTTGGAACGAAGGAAGTCTCGGAAGCGATTGCAGAGCGCGTTAAAGCTGAAAGCTGACTACCTCAGCCTCCCCACCTTGTCCATCGGCCAATAGCCAAACACCGCTTTGCCGTAGATATACGAGGCCTCGACCGGGCCAAAATCGCGGCTGTCGTTCGACAAACTGCGATGGTCCCCAAGCACGAAGTAGGAGCCGGCCGGAACAACTACTTCTGGGTAAGACCGCTCATCCTCGTAGGTCATCGGGACGTAATCCTCGATGAGCATCTTCCCGTTGAGGATCACGTGGCCGTCGATGATTCGCACATGGTCTCCAGCGACGCCAATTACGCGCTTGATGAAACTTTTCGCGGGATCCCGCGGATAGCGAAATACCACGATGTCGCCGCGCTGGATCGGCTCGATGCTGTAAACAAACTTGTTGATGAAGATGTGTTCCTGATCGTCGAGGGAAGGCATCATGCTCGTACCCTCGACCTTCACCGGCTGATAAAGGAACACGATGATGAACGCCGAAATGCCCAGGGAGACGATCACGTCCCAGAGCCAGGAGGACACCCCGGTCGATGCGCGGCGGTTCGGGGGTCGAACATCGGAAGCTGGCTGGGAGACCTCGGGCGTCATGGAATGCAATTCTACTCAATTTAGATGCGCTTCGGTGAAGTATGCAGTTTCGGTCGTGGGATCAAATTCCTGAAGCCTGATCCCCTAAGCCTGACGCCTCCCCTGCGATATACTTGACCTTGGATGGCCGCGCCGCAAAAGACTTTTTACCTCGAAACCTTCGGCTGCCAGATGAACGCCCACGACTCGGAAAAGGTCGTCGGCACGCTGGTTTCGCAGGGGTACCGGCAGGTGCCA
This sequence comes from Acidobacteriota bacterium, assembly GCA_046735175.1. GTDB lineage: Bacteria > Acidobacteriota > Terriglobia > Terriglobales > Acidobacteriaceae > Gp1-AA145. The sequence continues at coordinate 16,892 of JBKPSP010000093.1, read as the reverse complement.
ACCGTCGAAGAAGCCGGCTTGGTCCTCTACAACACCTGCTCGATTCGCGATAAGGCTGAGCAGAAGGTATTTCACCGCCTCGCTGACTACAAAAAGCTCGAAGCACAAGGCAAGAAGTTCGGCGTGCTCGGCTGTGTGGCGCAGCAGGAAGGCCAGAAGATTTTCGAGCGTGCGCCGCATGTTTCTATGGTCTGCGGGTCGGCGTCGTATCGAAATCTGCCGCAGATGCTGGTGCAGATTGAAGCCGGCAATCGCCGTGTGACCGGCCTCGACGATCGCGAAACTGACGAGTGCTTTGAAACCGAATTCACCGCTCGCACCAATCCGTATCGGGGCTACATCACCATCATCGAAGGCTGCGATAAGTTCTGCTCGTACTGCGTAGTTCCGTTTACTCGCGGCAAAGAGCGCAGCCGGACATCCAATTCGGTTCTCGCAGAAGCCCGCCAGATGGCTGATTTGGGCTATACGGAAATCCAGCTTCTGGGGCAGAACGTCAACTCGTATCGCGACCCGCTGGGGAAGAAAACTTTTGCGGAACTGCTTGCTACCGTCGGTGAGGTCCCCGGAATTCGGCGGGTGCGGTTCACGACCTCGCATCCCCGCGATTTTGGCCGCGACATCATTGAGGCGATCGATTCTGTACCAACGCTTTGCGACCACGTGCACCTTCCAGTGCAGAGTGGTTCCACGCGCGTTCTGGATGCCATGCAGCGGCTCTATACGCGCGAGCAATACCTCGAACGCATCTCATGGATGAAGTCTGCGCGACGCGAAATCAGCATCACCACCGACGTCATCGTCGGTTTTCCTGGCGAGACAGAGGAAGATTTCGGGCAGACGCTCTCGCTGTTGGACGAGGTTGGGTACGATGGCATATTTGCATTCAAGTATTCGCCACGTCCGAATACTCCGGCTGTCGGCATGGAGGACGCAATTCCGGATGAAGAGAAATCGCGCCGGCTTACCGTACTCCAAGAGAGGCAGCGCGTTATTCAGCGCGACAGGAATCAGAACTACGTAGGTGAAATGTTTGAAGTGATGGTTGAAGGTAGAAACGATGCTCGCAGGCAGTGGATCGGTCGAACTTCGCAGAACCGGACGCTGAACTTCACCGCCAGCGAGGATCGCCAGCTTGAGCCAGGAAGCTACATGCCGGTGCGAGTAACGGTCGCGTTTCCAAACAGCCTGGTTGGGCAGATGATCGAATCGGGGATCGCGCCATCGGATGATCGGATGATCTGAGTTCAACCGATGACCCAATGTTGAGGAGTTGCAATGGAAGTGGAAATGAAAATTCGCGGGCTGATGCTTGATCCAGTGACCAACACTCCCATTGTGATTCTGAAGGACTCGAACGACACGGTGTTGCCGATCTGGGTGGGTGCCTATGAGGCCAACGCGATTGCGCTGGAGATCGAAAAGGTCAGCACTCCGCGACCCATGACGCACGACCTCATCAAGAACGTGCTTGCCGGACTCGACGCGCACGTGCACAAGGTTGTGGTAACCGAACTCAAGGATGACACCTTCTACGCGGTGATCTGGATGGAGCGCGAAGGCCACATCATTAGCGTTGATTCGCGGCCCTCCGACGCTCTGGCGTTGGCCTTGCGCATGGATTGCCCGATCTTTGTGGAAGAGGAAGTTCTGAAGATTTCGAAAAAGGGCGCCGCCTCGACCGAGGCGTCCAGTGAAGAGATGCGAAAGTTTCTCGAAGGCCTTGGCGACGAAGACCTCGGACGATGGAAGATGTAAAGGAGCGAATATGGCTACCACGTTGCAGCCGGCAAGTGAGCAAGAAACTAAAACGCTGATTAACTACCGGGTTGATGGTGGCGTCGCCGTCATCGAGATGAACGATCCGCCGGCGAACACCTACACGTACGAGATGAATCGCCAACTGGATGACGCGATTCTTCGCGCTCGTATGGACAATGACGTGTACGTGATCGTCCTCGCTGGAGCAGGCGACAAGTTCTTCTCCGCCGGCGCGAATATCAAAATGCTGGCCAGCGTCGATCCGACATTTAAGTATTTCTTCTGCCTGCACGCAAACGAGACTCTTCTGCGTCTTGAGCACACGCCGAAGCTGGTGATTGCTGCTCTTAATGGTCACACTGTCGGCGGCGGTCTTGAAATCGCTATGGCTGCTGACATTCGTATCGCTCGAAAAGATGCGGGCAAAATCGGCCTTCCCGAAGTAAACCTCGGCGTGCTTCCCGGCACTGGCGGCACGCAGCGTTTGTCGCGCCTGGTGGGGAAGAGCAAAGCGATCGAGTTGATGGTAACTGGCAACACCTATTCGTTTGAAGAGGCCCTCGAACTCGGGATCATCAACGACATCTACGAGCGCGAAAACTTCATGGAGAACATCATGGAGTACGCCCGCCAGTTCTGTCCGCCGAACAAAGCGGCCAAGGCCGTCGGCAGAATCAAGCGCGCAGTGCAGACTGGATGGGAAATTCCGATGGAATCCGCCCTTGCAGTTGAGCGCGAAAACCAGCAGATCCTGTTCCAGAGCGAGGACGCGAAAGAGGGACTGAGCGCGTACGTGGAGAAGAGGCCCGCGGAATTCAAGGCCAGATAGTGCCGTTGAGTTTCTGTAGTTTTTCCTATGTGAACCTGTGTGTCCTCTGTGGTTATAGCGCTCTATGTTGACCGCCACGAAATGTCGTATCTCTCCCGGTCGCCTGCTCGTCAATAACGAGTGGATCGATGTCGAAAAGCATTTCGACACCATTAATCCCGCGACCGGCGAAGTTCTCACCCAAGTTGCCGAAGCTTCAAAGCAGGACGTTGATCGTGCCGTAAACGCTGCCCGTCGCGCCTTCGAAGACCGCAGCGGCGCGTGGCTCAAAATGTCTGCGAGCGAGCGCGGACGGCTCATCTGGAAACTCGCTGACCTCGTCGAGAAGAACATTGAAGAGCTTGCCGAGCTCGAAACGCTCGACAACGGCAAGCCGATCTTCGAATCGCGCTACGTTGATATGCCGATGGTTGCCGACGTTCTGCGCTACTACGCAGGGCTCGCAACCAAAATCCACGGCGAAACCGTCAACACAAACGAGACTGCGTTTACCTACACGTTGCGCGAGCCGGTCGGCGTGGTCGGCATGATTGTGCCGTGGAATTTTCCTTTGCTGTTGGCTTCGTGGAAATTGGGCCCGGCCTTGGCGTGTGGGAACACAGTTGTGCTCAAACCAGCCGAGCAGACGCCGCTCACCACGCTGCGCTTCGGCGAACTGGCCATAGAAGCTGGTTTTCCCGCCGGAGTTCTAAACGTTGTAACTGGCGGGGTGGAAACCGGCCGAGCGATCGTGCAGCACCCGGGAATCGACAAGATAGCCTTCACCGGCTCTACCAGCGTCGGCAAAGAAATTATGCGCTCGGCTGCGGACACGCTGAAGCGCGTCACCTTCGAACTGGGCGGGAAATCGCCGAATATCGTCTGCGCCGATTCTGATCTTGAGGGAGCGGTCCGTGGCGCAATCAACGGAATTTTCTACGGAAAAGGCGAGGTCTGCAACGCCGGCTCCCGGCTCTTCATCGAAAGTACAGTTCGCGACGAATTTACCGAAAAGCTGGTTGCGCGCGCGAGGAAGATGCAGCCGGCTGATCCGCTCGATCCGAAGACCCGCATGGGTGCAATCGTCAGCCAGGAGCAGATGCAGACGGTGCTCGGCTACATAGAGGCGGGAAAGAAAGAAGGCGCAAAACTGATCGCTGGGGGGAATCGCGTTTCGCTCGATGGCAGCAAGGGCTTCTTCATCGAGCCTACGATCTTCGGTGACGTGAACAACGATATGCAGATCGCCCGCGAGGAGATTTTCGGCCCGGTGCTTTCGATGATCGCGTTCGACGATGTTGAGCAGGCTGTTCAGCAGGCCAACAGCAATCCCTATGGATTAGCGGCCGCCGTGTGGACACGCGACATCAAAAAAGCTCATCATATCTCCCGGCAGTTGCGTGCCGGGACCGTGTGGATCAACACCTACGGCCTGATGGACGCGGCCCTGCCGTTCGGCGGATACAAGCAATCCGGCTTCGGCCGCGAGTTGGGTGCGCATGCGATGGAGCACTACACAGAGTTGAAGACAGTTTGGTTGAACATGTCTTGATGGGTTCTCTGTGATCTCTGTGTCCTCTGCGGTTCAAAGGTTTTGACTTTATGCCCGGCAAAGTAGCAAAAATCGGCACCTTCTCCGACTGGGTCGGACTTTTCGACGAATGGCGCAAAGAAATCGGCGTCAATCGCGACGAGATCGCCAGCTTCAAATTCGACACGCTTTTCGGCGCCATCGAAACCGACGAAATCCAGTTCGGGCATTTTAAGGGCAAGAAGAAGTGGGAGAACCTGCGCCAGATTCCAACCCAGCAGATGCGCGACGCGCTGCTGAACATGATCGTGTACCAGGGCGACACCGAGTTCGCCAGCGTCGAGCAGCAGCGGCATCTTTTTGAAACTGCGCCAACCGATTGGGACCGCCGCGCCATCACTCGCGTCATGATCGAAGAGATGCGGCACGGCTGGCAGATGTGCGCGTTGCTCGTCGAACATTTTGGATACTCCGGAAAAGTTGAGGCCCAGAAAATGCTGGAGCGCCGGGCTTTTGAGAACAAGCGACTGCTCGGCGCCTTCAACGTGGATGTCGACAACTGGATGGACTTCTTCACCTACACCGACTTCGTCGACCGAGACGGGAAATTTCAATTGCAAATGCTGAAGTATTCTGCGTTTGCGCCGCTCGGCCGCTCAATGTCCTATATGCTGCGCGAGGAAGCTTTCCACATGGGTACCGGAAACGATGGCCTTCGCCGCATCGTTCAAGCCGGCATCATCCCTGGCTGGCTGATTCAGAAATATCTCAACAAGTGGCTGTCAAGTTCGTACGACCTTTTCGGCACCGACCATTCTTCCTCAGCACACTGGGCCTATGTCTGGGGCATCAAAGGCCGTTATGACGAGCCAAAGAACGAAAAGCAAGCCGATCTCGACGACCTTAACGACTACAACCGACACTTGTATCGCGATGAGGTATCAGGGTTGATCGAGCGTTTCAATAGCGTTCTCAAAGTCGGCGAGCCTAAGCTCTATGCGCCGGACATAAAGTTCAATCGCATGATTGGCAAGTGGGCGAACCAGAAATTTCATCCGCAAACCGGCCAGCAACTCGAGGACAAGGAATACGAGCAGCGGCTGACGGAATTCTTGCCCACGGCGGAAGATAAGAAGCTGTTGCTCGAGATTATCGCGAACGAGAGGAAATGGATCGTCGAGAAGGAAGGCGCGCGCGATCCGCTTGAAACCATCGCCGAGCCCAGAAAGTCGGCAATTAATATCTAGGATTGTGTGGGGCGGGCGCCCGCGCCCGCCAACTGATAATGGCCACTGAAGTCTCACCTCTCAACCGCCTCACTGTGGGCATCGAGCCGCCCGTTGCCCGCATTTCCCTGAAGAATCCGCCGCTCAATGTTATCGACCTGCCGATGATGGACGAGATCGCATCGGTGCTGGGGGAGGTGGAAGCAGAACCGAAGATCACTACGATCGTCTTTCGCGGCGAAGATAAGTGCTTTTCCGCAGGCGTTGATATCGGCGCGCACACCCCCGATCTGGTCGGCCCGATGCTTCAGAAGTTTCATGGCGTGATTCGCACAGTCGTCGCTTCCAAAAAGGCCATCATCGCAGCTGTGCATGGGGCGTGCCTGGGTGGCGCGGCCGAACTGGCGATGCTGTGCGACCTGGTCATCTCCACAGACGATGCGACGTGGGGCTTCCCGGAGATCAGGGTGGGTAGTTTTCCTCCGGTGGCAGTGACAGCTTTAGCCGCACTCATCGGGCATAAGCGCGCCACCGATCTGATCTTGACTGGCGCCTCGGTGACCGGAACAGAAGCTGCCGAGATCGGTCTGGCGACTCGAGCTGTTCCCGCTGACAAACTGGAAGAGGCGATTGAAGCAGTTATCGAGCATCTTCAACGGCAAAGCCCCGCGGTGCTCGCTATCGCCAAGAAAGCCATATACTCGTGGGATTCGATTCATTTTGATAAGGGCCTTGCGCGGGCTGAAAAGATTTATCTGGAAGAATTGCTGAAGACCGAGGATGCGCATGAAGGAGTGAAGGCATTCCTGGAGAAACGAAACCCGATGTGGCAGGGCCGCTAGCCCCGTCATCTGCGGTGCGCACAAAGCCCGCGCACCTGATGTGCCAAAATCGTTTCTGGGGTGTCGTCGCAACTGGTGCCAGCATTTATTTTGCATATCTGGCTTACATTCATATTCGCGATGCTGATCTTCTGTGGCCCCACAACTGGTGGTCAACATTGACCTACGCGGTTTGGGCGGTGCTGGCCTTCGGATTGCTTTCTGAGACACGCTGCTGGCGGGAGCGGATTTTCTTTGGCCTAGTGTTCCTGGATCTTCTCGTTGGACTGGCCTTTCTGTTGTGGAGCGCCGCGCCACTGAACTATTCGCGCGAAGCACGAGACGCTGTGTTCTATCTTTGGATTCTTGCCGCGCTCGCGAGTCTGACAACTCTGGCGCGTCCTCAAGAGCAAGAGAAAGATGCGAAAGCTTGATGGATTACGAAATTAATCCGGAGTCGGTGCGGCTGTTGTCTCAAAGCGGTGAGCCGTTCACGTTGCTCGATGTCCGCGAGCCCTGGGAATTCGAAACCGCGCGCATTGAAGGCGCGAAGCTGATGCCCATGGGCGACGTGCCGAGCCGAGCGCACCAGGAACTGGACCCCGATGATCACATCGTGGTCTATTGCCATCACGGCGTGCGCTCAATGAACGTGACAGTTTGGCTCCGGCAGCAAGGCTTCGAGAAGGCGCAATCGATGGCCGGCGGGATTGATGCGTGGTCGAGGATCGTGGATCCGAAGGTGCCGGTGTATTGAGCATTCACACTCAGCAATCAGCACTCAGCTACTTCGAGTCTGATTAAGATCAAACGATCTCCTTGGCGTTCTTTGCGCGACCCTCGCGACCTTTGCGGTTAAAGGCTCGTGAATTCTTATAAGTGCTGATATGCGGTCGAGTCCTTGATGAAGAAGCAAATTGTTGAGCTCCGGATCAATGATCGTACGCACGAGCTTGCTCTTGAGCCCAATCGACTTCTTCTCGACGCCCTCCGCCAGGACCTGCAACTCACCGGCTCGAAGCGCGGCTGCGACGACTCCTCGTGTGGCGCTTGCACGGTTCTGATCGACGGAACTCCAATGCTTTCGTGCACGATGCTGGCTGCAAGCTGCGAAGGCCAGGAGATCACCACTGTCGAAGGCGTTGCCAAGCACGGTGCACTCGCCGCGATTCAGAAAGCCTATGGCGACTGGGGCGGCGCGCAGTGCGGCTTCTGCACTCCGGGATTCATGATGACCGTCAAACATCTGCTGGCAACAAATTCGAACCCGTCCGAGGATGAAATCCGAGAAGCCTTGAGCAGCAATCTTTGTCGCTGTACGGGGTATTCGCAGATGTATCAAGCGATAAAAGCCGCGATAGAAGCCGAGCAGAAGGGAATGGCCGCAGGTCATGACTGACTTTTCTGTTATCGGCAAACCCATTTCCATGGTTGACGCCGCAGGCAAGACCACTGGCGCCGGCAAATACACCGACGATCTGTCTCTTCCCGGAATGCTGATCGGTAAGATTCTGCATTCGCCGCATCCGCACGCACGGATCAAGGGCATCGACACGAGCAGAGCAGAAGTGGTCGACGGGGTTGTTGCGGTTGCGGTCGGCGCAGACGCTCCCAACACCTACGGAATACTTCCCGTCGGCCACGACGAGCACGCGCTTGCCGTCGATAAGGTCCGCTACGTCGGAGACAATGTCGCGTGCGTAGTTGCCGAGGATGAAGCAACAGCGGAGAAAGCGCTCGAACTGATCGAGGTTGAGTATGAACTTCTCCCTGCTTACTTCGATCCCGAAGAGTCGATGAAGTCTCAGCGCGACTTCATTCACGAAAACAAACCGCAAAACATCGAAAAGGACTACCACCACGCCTTCAGCGATCCCGGGAAAGGCTTCGCTGAGGCCGATGTCATCGAAGAGGCGCGGTTCATCGCCAACGAAGTCACGCACGCAGCAATGGAGCCGCACTCGACCCTCGCGGCGTTCGACCTTGATCCGCAGACTGGAAAGCTCGGCCGCCTGACGGTCTGGTCCTCGACCCAGGTTCCTTATTACCTGCAGCACAAGCTCTCGCTTGTGCTCGAAATGCCGATGTCGCAGATTCGCGTGATCAAGCCGCTGGTGGGCGGCGGCTTTGGGGGAAAGAGTGAAGTCATTCCCTTAGAGATCATCGCAGCTGTTGCCGCGCGCAAAGCCAAGCGTCCCGTGAAAATCACTTATACGCGCGAGGAAGTTTTCTGGGCGCATCGCGGACGACCGCGCACAATTATCGACCTAAAAACCGGTGCAAAAAAAGACGGACGCATTACCGCGGTAAAGGCCAGAGTTGTTCAGGACGGCGGCGCGTACTGTTCCTATGGCGTCGTCACGATTCTCTATTCCGGCGCGCTGCTCGGCGCGCTCTACGACATTCCCAACATTCAGTACGACGGCTATCGCGTACTGACCAACAAGCCTGCCTGCGGAGCAATGCGCGGACACGGCACCGTCAACGTCCGCTTCGCGTTCGAATCCCAGTTGGATGAAATCGCAGCCAAACTGAATCTTGATCCTGCCGAAATCCGCCGACGCAATCTGCTACAGCCGCCGTGCGTCACGGTGAACGGCCTGCGAGTTCAAAGCTACGGACTTCCTGAATGTATCGACAAAGTGGTTGATCGCTCAGGATGGCACGATCGCAAGGGCAAACTGACGAAAGGCCGCGGGCTCGGCCTCGCCTGCAGCCACTACGTGAGCGGCGCGGCAAACTCTATCATTCGATCCGACATGCCGCACTCGACGGTAAACATCAAAATCGATCGCGACGGCGGCGTGGTGGTTTACACCGGAGCGTCCGAAATCGGCCAAGGCTCCGACACCATGACAGCGCAAATTGCCGCCGAAGTACTCGGCTGCTCACTGTCACGTGTAAGAGTGATTGCCGCCGATACCGACCTCACGCCTATCGACATCGGCTCGTATTCGAGTCGGGTCACCTTCATGGCGGGGAATGCTACGCTGCGCGCGGCGGAATCAGTGAAGAAGCAGATCGCGCAAGCCGCCGCGAAGAAGATGAATTGCAAACCGGAAGATATTGTGTTTCGTAATGATCGAGTCGTCAGGAAGAGCACCGGCGACGCAATCTCCATCGAGCACGTGGGGACGGGCGCCCTCGCCCGTCCGGTCGGCGCGATTTCTGCGCCGGCAGTTTTATCGCACGAACCCTCCGTCTCGGGCCGCGTCGAAGGCCAAATTCTCCGCGGCTCCCTGCAGCAGAAGCGCAAAGATGAAGGTCCCAAAGACTCCATGACATTCGAAGAAGCCGTGGTCGCCGCGATCGACTTCCATGGCGCGCTGACCGGTACTGGTTCCTATGCTCCTCCGCCCGAAGCTCGCGGCGGCAAGCACAAAGGCGGGGGCGTGGGCCCGTCGCCGGCCTACTCCTACTCCGCGCAGGTTGCCGAAGTGAGCGTCGACGAATACACCGGCGAAGTCACCGTCCACAAAGTCTGGGCGGCGCACGACTGCGGCCGCGCGCTCAATCCGGTGTCCGTCGAAGGGCAGATCATCGGCTCCGTCTGGATGGGCATGGGCCAGGCGCTCACCGAAGAGATGATCTGGAAAGAGGGCCTGCTGATGAACCCCGGCCTGCTCGAATATCGCAGCCCCTCGTCAGTCGAGTCGCCCGAGGTCGAGCCAATCATTGTCGAGAGCGTTGATCCGGAGGGCCCGTTCGGCGCAAAGGAATGCAGCGAGGGGTCGCTCGCGGCCACGATTCCGGCAATCTCGAACGCGATCTACGATGCGGTCGGGATTCGGCTGCACGAGTCGCCGTTCACACCCGAGCGAGTGCTGGCGGCGCTGAGGGCGAAGAAGAATGCAAAGGTGTTGAATTTGACCGAGGGTGTTGACCCCACCAAGCCGGAACGCTTCCGCGAGCATGGCGGGGCAGTGTGGTTTAAAGGCAAGGGTATGGCACGTGTGGGGCGGGCGCCCTCGCCCGCCAACGGGGACTGATGAGCCTTTCGGACTTTCAACTTCTCAGGCCGCGCAATCTCCCTGACGCCTTCTTTGCGTTGCACGGCAACGCGGGCGAGGGCGCCCGCGCCACGCGAGTCCTTGCCGGGGGTACCGACCTCCTCCCCTCCATGCGCCAGAAACTCTTCGAGCCGGATCGTGTGCTTGATCTGCGCCTGGTGAAAGAGCTCAAAGGCATTCGCGAAACCGAGCAGGGAATTGAGATCGGCGCGCTGACCACGCTGCGCGATATCGACACATCTCGATTGTTGCGTGAGCACTATCCGGTCCTAGTCGAAGCCGCCCGCACCGTGGCCTCTCCGGTGATCCGCAACATGGCAACCATCGGTGGCAACATTTGTCTCGACACGCGTTGCCTCTGGTACAACCAGTCGCTTGCCTGGCGCAAGTCGTGCGGCTTCTGTATCAAGAAAGATGGTGATCTCTGCCACGTTGCTCCGGGTGGAAACAAGTGCTGGGCGGCATTCTCAGGTGATACGCCTCCCGCGCTGCTGTGCCTGAATGCTGAGATCGAAATCGCCAGCGTGTCGGGAACTCGACGGGTTGCGCTTAGCGATTTCTATACCGGCATCGGCGACAATTATTGCCAGCTCCACCCGAACGAACTGGTCACGCGCATCATCCTCCCGCGAAGTTCCGCGGGATATCGCGGCGTCTATCGCAAACTGCGCATTCGCGGATCAATCGACTATCCACTGGCGGGAGTCGCCGTGGTCGTAAAGAGATCGAACGGCCACATCGACGACTTCCGATTGGGAATTACCGCGGTGAATCCCGCGCCGCTGCTGGTGAAGGGAACCGATCATCTGATTGCAAGCGGCTCCAACTCGGAGCAAATCGCGGAAGCTGCTGCCGACCTCGCCGCCCGCACCGCCAAGCCACTCACCACTTCCGCTCTCACTCCTGAATACCGCCGTGAGTTGATTCGTGTGTTCACGAAACGCGCTGTGAGTGAACTACTGGCAACCGGCAACTGACCACTGGCAACCGATGATGACTGACTGCCACATCCACATCCAGCCAATCGAAATGTTCAAGCCGCACGCGCTTGAGCTGATGAAGAGGAAGCGACAGAACTATGATCAGATCGCCGAGTTCTGCCGGTCACCCAAGGCATTCTTGAAATATCTGGATCAATGCGGAGTGGACCGTGCCGCGCTCATCAACTACATTGCGCCGGAAGTGATCGGATTCACCGCCGGCGTCAATCAGTTCATCGCCGATTACGTGAAAGAAAATCCTACGCGGTTAATTTCCTGCGGCAGCCTCCATCCGCGGCATACAACCAACATCGAGAAAGACGTCGAGCAACTACTGCGCCTCAAGATCCGGATGATCAAGATCCATCCGCCTCATCAACTGCTCTATCCCAACGATTACCTGAATGGTGTGCGTGAACTCGAGGTGATTTACCGCGCTGCGGAATCGAACGGCATCCCCGTCATGTTCCATACGGGCACGTCGGTGTTTCCCGGCGCGCGCAACAAGTACGGCGATCCCATGTACGTGGACGACGTGGCCGTCGATTTTCCGAACTTGAAAATCTTGCTCGCGCACGGCGGAAGGCCGTTGTGGATGGACACTGCGTTTTTCCTGATTCGCCGGCACCCAAACGTCTATCTCGATATCAGCGGCATTCCTCCCAAAACTCTGCTGAAGAATTTCCCACGGTTGGAGGAGATCGCAAACAAGACTCTGTTTGGGACCGACTGGCCTGGACCGGGCGTTCCCGACGTTAAGCAGAACCTTGACGAATTCCGCGCGTTGCCGCTATCGCAGAAAGCGAAGGAGAAAATCCTGAGCTCGACGGCGCTGGGGATTTGGCCGGCCTGAGAAGAATGAACCACAGAGGACACAGAGTCTCACCGAGGAATGCCAATCAAGCTCACGGCTACTTGAGCAAGTGCCCCATTTTCTCTTTCTTAACCTTCAGGTAGTCTTCGGCGTGGGCGCTTGGTACCACTTCGCAGGGCACTCGTTCGACCACCTTGATCCCGGCTCGCTCGAGCGAGGCGACTTTATCGGGATTGTTTGAGAGCAGCCGCACTGCCTTCACATTCAGGGCCTTAAGGATCTCCGCCGGCATTACAAATTCGCGATGGTCCGCTTTGAATCCCAGCCTCTCGTTGGCCTCTACGGTGTCGAGTCCCGTATCTTGCAGTTCGTACGCCTGCAGCTTCGGCATGAGCCCAATGCCGCGCCCCTCCTGCTGCTCATAAATCAGGATTCCCGTACCCTCACCCGCGATCAGCGACAGCGCCATCTCCAATTGTTGTCTGCAGTCACACCGAAGAGAACCGAAAACATCGCCGGTCAAGCACTGCGAATGAATGCGGACCAGCGGCGGAACAGTGTGAACGTCACCAAGTACAAGGGCCACCGCTTCTTCAGGTTTTCCGTTGTTCGTCGCCAGGGTAAAGCCGTGAATGCGGAAATGTCCCCAGCGCGAAGGGAAGTCAGCAGATGCGACTTGTTTGGCTGTGGCGGAACTCACTCTCTAATTATAGGGGTTGAAACCGAAGTACTTCGGCTACCAGGTCCCATAGCGTGCCGCGTAACTCCGCTTGGGAAAGACCTTGATCAACAGAAGGCCGGTTACGAAACCACCGACGTGAGCGGCGAAAGCAACACCACCTGTCTGATGGTGGACGGCGGTAGCCGTGACACTGGTAAGAAAGAACTGAAATAGAAACCAGACACCCAGCCAGACCCACGCAGGAATCCACCAGAAAAAGATAAACGTCACCCAGGTCAACACATTCGCTTTCGGGTACAGCAGAAAGTAAGCTCCCATCACTCCCGCTATCGCGCCGCTCGCGCCGATCATGGGCACGGTCGAAAGCGGACTCAGGGCGAAATCGGTCAGCGCGGCCACGATGCCGCAAAGCAGATAGAAGATCAGGTAGGGAAAATGGCCCATGTGGTCTTCTACGTTGTCGCCGAAGATCCATAGGATCCACATGTTGCCGAGAATGTGTTCCCAACCTCCGTGAAGAAACATGGAGGTCAAAATCGTAAGCAGATTCGCCGAAAGCGGATACTGCGGCGTGCCGGCAACTGCGCGAGTCAGGTCGTGCGGGATCAGTCCGTATTGCGAAACCAGGATCGCGATAGCTCGCGGGCTCTGAAATTGCGCTGGCAACTCGATGAAAATGAACACCGCGACATTCAGGGCGATGATGAAGTAGTTCACCACCGGGGCGCTGAAACGGGGCTGATCATCGCGGATGGGAAAGAACATGGGAGGTCTTTCGGGCGCCTCAATTTTGACGCTAATAAGTAGCTTAAATCAAATTGGAAGGTCGAAGCGTTTGGCGCAAAGTTCTGCAGACTCTACAATGACTCAAATTGCGGATTGAATGACCCAGCCCATCAACGCGGTGCTCATCGTTGACAAACCCTCTGGCCTCACATCGCACGACGTGGTTGCGCGAGTGCGGCGCATTTTCCAGCAGCGTGCGGTCGGTCACCTGGGAACGCTCGATCCATTGGCAACGGGCGTGCTTCCCCTGGTGCTCGGAACAATGACGCGGCTGGCGCAGTTCTATCTGAAATCAGAGAAGAGCTATGAGGGGGTGATCCGGTTCGGTTTTGCCACGGACACATACGATGCCGAGGGCGAACCCGTGGGAGAACCCACTGAGCCGGAGCTGACGCTCGAGCAGGTTCGGAGTCTTGCGAGCAGGTTTCGCGGAGTTATCGAGCAGACTCCGCCCCCTTTTTCGGCCAAGAAGATTCAGGGCGTGCCCGCATACAAGCTGGCGCGAAAAAAGAAAGAAGTATCGCTAGAGCCGGTCAAAGTGGAAATTAAGGAATTCGAACTGATCGAGCTTGATGGCGCTCGCGTTCATTTTCACGCAAGCGTTGCTTCAGGTACGTATGTGCGCTCCATCGCCCACGAACTTGGCCAGATGGCTGGTTGCGGAGCGCATCTGGAAGCCTTGCGGCGCACCGCTATGGCGGAATTTACGCAGCTTGGCGCTCACAAGCTGGAGGAACTTGATGGTTTGGTGAGAACGACCGAGGCTGGCATGGAGGAGTTGTTCATTCATCCCCGCAAGCTGCTACCTGAACTGCCGTCGGTCACAGCCACAGACGAGATGGCTGCTCGCGTTCGCCATGGCCGGGCCGTCAATCTCCCAGACCTTTCGCGTTCTCCTCAAGTGAAAGTGTTCCAGGGACAGCGTGATCTCATTGCGATCGCGACACGAGTGGCGGGAACATTGTTTCATCCAAGGATTGTGTTGGTGTAACGCTGACGCAATGAAATCTAGACCTTGGCAGCGGCCGAATTGGGGCGGTTGGGAGGCTTGGGCGCCGGGGGTTTGGGAGAGCCGATGTCGGCGCGCAACGCCGGCCAGATGTGCTCCGGCATGCTGAGAAAAACTTGAACGATTTCAGGATCGAACTGTCGTCCTGACCATTTCTCGATTTCTTCGCGGGCCGCCGAATCCGGCAGTGCGGCGCGATATGGACGGTTCGAGGTCATCGCATCGAGCGTATCCGCAATCGAGAAGATTCGGGCGCCGAGTGGTATCTCATTGCCCTTCAGGCCCTGTGGGTAACCGGTTCCGTCAAATTTTTCCTGGTGAGCATAAACAATCTCCGCCGCTTCAGCGAGAAATGGGATCTTCTTCACGATCTGATATCCGCGATACGGGTGCTCACGCATGATTTCAAACTCGGGCGGGTCGAGTTTGCCCGGCTTGTTAAGAATCGCGTCGGGAATGGCCATTTTGCCGATGTCGTGCAGGAACGCGCCACGAGCGATCACGCGAATCTGGTCCGAGGGCAAGCCCATAGTCTTGGCAATGGCGATCGTGAAGGCGGTGACTCGTTTGGAATGGCCTTCTGTTTCGCGATCTTTCAGGTCGAGCGCATCGCCCAGCGCTTCCAAAGTGATGTCGTAGGATTCTTCGAGTTCTTTGACGGCTCTCCGCAGCTGCTCAGTTCTGGCCGTGACCAGAGCTTCCAGATTCGTCTGATATGCCCGGTTCTCCAGCTTCAGCCGCCGGTTCTCAAGCGCTCGGCGGACGGTCGCCAGCAACTGCTCCCGCTCGAAAGGCTTCAGCAGATAGTCATAGGCGCCATTGCGGATGGCATTCAGCGCGATCGACACATCCGTCACAGCTGTGACCATCACCACCGGCATATCGGGATAACGCTCTTTGCTGGCTTCAAGCAGCGCGATGCCGTCCATGACCGGCATCATCAGATCGGAGAGCATGAGCTCGTATTCTTCGCCGGAATCGAGCAGCGCGAGGGCTTCTTTTCCAGACGCAGCCTGGCTGCAGACGAAATTCGCGGAGCTCAGCATAGCCGAGACGAAGTCGCGAATCGGCTCTTCGTCGTCCACAATCAGAATACGGTCGGCTGGCATACGGAGACGGCTAAGTGTACCGCTGATTGTACCCCAGCCACCTAATTCCCAAAGTAACCATTGGTTAGGGAGAAACCATGCTGGTTACAGACCCTTACGTGCTAAAACCGAAGGGATTGGCCAAGGGTCGAAGTGTATGAACATGGTCTTGTGGCGCGCCTGGGAACACCTTGGCGGCCTCGCCGCACCTAAATTCGTGACCCGTGAAACCGCCGTACTCCTGATTCTGGCGGCCAGCCTCCTCGTTTTCCGTACCCTGCGCGAACGCTGCCTGATGGTATGGATCGTCGGCTGGATCGCCTACCTGGGCGCGCACCATACGTTGCTTACGCCTTCGGGACAGGCCAATCCTTATGCGAATCCTGTCGGACACGCTGAATTCGTGCTGGCAGTCGCGTTATTCGCTGCGGGAGCGTTTATATATGCTAGTGCCCGCGACCTGCTCGCGCCATTGCTGGGAATCAGCCTTGGCCTGATCACATTCGCCGTAGCCCAGGGAATCTGGTGGCCCACTTCCACAACCTTGCATTTCGCTTTAGAGCTCTCGTTCCGCATCGTTGCGCTCGCAGCCGCGGTGCAGATACTTCGCTTCCGTCGCGCCAGAAAAGAAATCGGGCCCTGGGTGCTCGCCGCCGGGCTGCTCTTGTTGCATCTGGAATGGTGGCCGAACTCCGAGTTGCCCGCCGACGCCAGCGTTTTGTTCGACATGTTGCTTGGCTTGGGCATGCTGCTGGTGGTGTTTGAGGAGTCCCGGCTGCACACCCGCCGGCTTGCCACCCTCAATGCACTGACAACCAGTATTGCCCGAGCGGGTGAGAATGGAGCCGTGGCGGCGACGGCACTAAAGGAACTAAAGGATCTCATGGCGGCCGATGCCGCCTGGTTTCGGTTGATTGATGGCCGCCGCCTTACCATCTTCCAGCACATCGGCGTATCGGCCGATTTCCTGAAAGACCGGTGTTCAATTGCTATTGGTGATCAGGTTGAGCGGGTGCCAGATCAGCCCAAGCCCTGCATCTTCGGGCCTTCGCAACTGCGGGAGATGGTGCTTCCCGTTTTCCAGCGCGAAAAGCTCGAGCAGGTCATCACCGTGGCTGTCCCTGGAAAGAAGGCAACGGTCGGAACCCTCGTCCTCGGCAGCCGTAAGCCGAAGTCCTATGCGCCGGACGAAATGACATTCCTGACCACCTGTGCTCAGCAGCTTGGGCTGGCTCTCGAGAACCTGCACCTGGTCGAGGAGATCCTGCGCTCACATCGGCAGTGGAGCAACACCTTCGAATCGATTCAAGACCTCGTTCTGCTGCACGATCCGGAGTTCAGGATTCTTAAAGCCAAACCCGCCTTACTTTCGAGAT
>JBKPSP010000092.1:0-41787 GCA_046735175.1 Acidobacteriota bacterium | reverse complement strand
GTGCTGCGGGAACAACTGTGCTTGTACTTCCTGCGCGATATTGATCTCGTTCTGCAGCCGTTGCTTTTCCTTCTGCTCCAGAATCAGCTTCTCGATCGATTCCGTCATCATGTTGAACGAACCAGCAAGGGCGGCCAATTGATCTTTAGAGCGGATCGGAATGCGGTGGCTGAAGTCTCCGCGATTGATGTGAGTGGTGGCGAGATAGATATTGGCGACTGTCCCTGTCACAGAACGCGTAAGACGTATTCCCACATACCAGGCGACCCCTTCAAACAGAGCGAGTGCAACTAACAACAAGAACAGGACGAATTCGAGCGTGGGCGCTAAATCCCCGCCTAACGAAGAGAACGCGTGCTCGTACAGTTTTGAAAGCCGTGTCTGGATCGCCAGGGGGGCAGGGTGTGATGGCTGCCCGGTGTTCCAATCGATCACCGGCTGAGACGTTGCCAGCCTGACCCCCAGGTCGAATGCACGACGCGGCACCGGGATGCTCCCCATCGTATACAGCGGTGTGAGATTATCGGTCCCGGTCTCCCCGCGGTATAACGTGACTTCGCCCAAATCGCGCGACAAGTCCGACAGCATGCTCGCGTCGAGCGGGCGGCTGGAGACCACGATCAAACGTCCACGCGTGCTTTGGATCATATCCGTAGCTCGCAAGTACAGCTGGCCTTGGTCCTCGGTAACGGCAACCAGCGTGCCTTTCAGGAACGCGGGCCTTGCGATGGCTCCAGCGTCACTGCTGAATACGAGCGCTCCATCCACCCAGGCGTCAGTTCTCCAACCAGGTTCGCGGGGCGTCTGTATCCCCGTTGTGGCGCGGCCCAACTCGATGTCAGTGGCGATCTCTACTCCCACCGCCGTATTTACGCTCGCCAGATCTCGCAGTATCGAATCGATCCTGGTTTTGAGAACGTATGCCGCAAATTGCCCTGAGAGCAACCAGAAGACAGTTCCGGCGAGCACAACCACAAGCACCAGTGGTATTACACCGATAAAGACATAAGTGACGATGAGCCGGTTGCGAACGCGCCAGAGTAGATTTGCTGAAAGCCACCGCTTCAACAGCCATAACGAAAAAACCAGGACCAGCGCGCTAAGAAAAAGGACCCAACCGTTTAAGTAGGAAGAATAGGACGGCCGGAATCGTTCGATAGCTATTTTGACGACGTAAACACCAAGGTCGAGCGCGGCCAGGTAGCAGGTAACGAACGCGAGCTTTCCTTTGGGATAAAGCCCATTCTTCTCCAGCCACAAGCGTCCGCTGAGTAGAGGTGAAGGCATGCTATGACGCTGAATTATAGATGGTAGCTGTCTGAAGACGGTCCGGTGAAAAGAGCCTTTGCTCAAATCTCCGGGTAGAAGTCGAAGAAGGCGTCAAGACTCGATTTGAGCTGCTGCTCGATCTGCTCCTTGCTGCCCTCGAGCACGTGCATAGTGACGTGGGCTTCGTTTCCGTTATTCAGTTTCAAAGTTGCGTCGCCGACTTCGGCAACTTCATCGGCGGGGAGGAGCCGCATTCCGTAGACTAAGGTTAGGTTTGCCATGAGGTAATTCTAGATCGTCGTACGTCGTTCGTCGTACGTCGTACGCCAAAATACTTGGCGTCAATGGTCGAGAGGGGCTATTGAATCCAAAGCCAAGGGCCAACAGCCAAGAGCCAAGAGGCAATCGCGGCCTCCTGCTACAATCTCGCTGTGTTCCCGAGAAATCCTGCGCTTGCCTGCCTGGTTGCGACTGCCTATGCCTGCTGCGCGCAGACGCCGGCTTCGCAGCAGCCGCAGGTCAAAGTCAACGTTCTGAATGTGTGCACGCCATCTGCGGACGATCAGAAAGAAATAGCTTCCGCCCTGAAAGGGGTGCCGCAGAAACCGTCGTTCAGTCTGGATTTCGAAGTTGACCGCGGGCGCTCACTACTTGATCCCGGGGCAAACCCGCTGGCGATGCCTAATGCAACTACGGTGTCGACGAAAGTCAGCGCCGTCGCTGACTTCGTCCGCATCAGGCACGACTTGACCGGCGGCACGTATTCCAACGTGCAGTATTCGTTCAGCCGGGATGAGCATCAGATGGTTGAGACACTGGTGTTCCGAGTGCGCGATCCGAAAGACCTGCTGCAGGTCTCGATTGAAGACAGCGCATCCTCAGTAACGCCGGCTGCAACCATGCTGAGTTCCACAACACCGGCCAGCCGCATCAAGCTGGAACGCTTCGGGAAATCGTCGGTGGTTTTGGCGCGGTGCCAGGCGGGGGTGGAAGGCGCAGCTCCTGACCAAAGCGCCTACGAGCCGTTATTTGCGTCGGCGTCTTCGCTGATGTCGGAGTATCGTGATCTGCTGGGCGCTAGAAGACTGATACCAGAAGAGTTGGCCCGGATCGGAGCAGGCGGCGCAAAACACCGCCAGCCGCCCGCCAGCCCGCAAAAACCTTAAGCTGCGCCCGTTTGAAACCGAAACCGAATTTTGTAATCTAACAAACTCCATGGAAACGCGGAATGTCGTAATTCTCGGATCTGGCTGCGCGGGACATACCGCGGCGTTGTACACCGCGCGCGCGAACCTGAAGCCGCTGGTATTTGAGGGGCATGAGCCGGGCGGTCAGCTTTCGCTGACAACCTTGGTGGAAAACTTCCCCGGATTCCCCGAGGGTATTCAGGGGCCGGAGTTGATTGCCAATATGCGCCGCCAGGCGGAACGGTTCGGGGCGGAGTACAAGCTGGCCCACGTGGCCGCTGCGGACCTCAGCAAGCGCCCGTTCAAGTTGCAAGTTGGCAAGGATGAAATCCAGGCCCAAACTCTGATTATCGCCAGCGGAGCTTCGGCGCGATGGTTGGGATTACCGAACGAAAAAGCCCTGATCGGTCACGGAGTTTCTTCGTGCGCGACATGTGACGGGTTTTTCTTTTCAGGAAAAGAAATTACGGTCATCGGCGGCGGCGATTCCGCCATGGAAGAGGCATTGTTTCTTAGCCGCTTCGCCACCAAGGTCACAATCATTCACCGGCGCGACGAATTCCGCGCGTCCAAGATCATGCTCGATCGTGCGCAGAAGAACGAGAAGATCAAGTTCCTCACCAACACGATTGTGGAAGACGTTTATGACGCTTCCCAGAAAGAAGTGACTGGGCTCAAGTTGCGGCACGCCAACAATGGCAAGACCTGGGATTTTCCGACCAGCGCGATGTTTCTCGGAATTGGCCACGTTCCCAACGCCAAGATTTTCGAAGGCCAGCTGGATACGGACCCGGACGGCTATTTAAAGACTAAGGACTTTGTTTTCACGCGAGTGCCGGGCGTTTTTGCCTGCGGGGACGTGCAGGACCGTCGTTACCGCCAGGCGATTACGGCAGCCGGCTCCGGCTGCATGGCGGCGCTCGAAGTCGAGAAGTTTCTGGAAGATCAGGGCCACTGAGCAGGGTTACTTTCGTCCCCACCTGAAAGCTACTGCCGTAATTTGTCGTACCCACGCGTAATGTTTACTTTGTAGACATTATGAAACGTTCCCCTTTGCTCCTGGTACTTTTGGCACTCGTAATTTCCGCGTTTCAGATTGGGACTGCGTCGGCGCAAGACGATGAAACCACAGGCTCGCGGAAAATAGTGGCCAAGGTCGTTCCCAAATATCCGGATATCGCCCGCAGCATGAATCTGACTGGGACCGTCAAATTGGCAGCGCTCGTGCTCGCAAACGGCACGGTCAAATCTGTAGAGGTCAAGGGTGGGAATCCGTTGCTCGTGCAGTCGGCGGAGCGCGCGGTACAGGAGTGGAAGTGGGAAAAGGCCGACCACGAATCTACAGAGGATGTGGAGTTCAGGTTCCATCCGTAAATCGGTGACCGGTGGTCAGTGGTCAGTGGCCAGTCCGTCAATTTCACTGACCTGTCCATGCGAGAGTTGATACTTCCACTCATCACAGTCGGCTAATCGCCAACTGTGGTACAACTTTCTGTGCTTCCCGCGTCGAGCGCCACACTCCGTTCCCGCACAGTCTTAGAAAGCGCACAGCCCCGCCTGGTGGGAACTCCGTGCTAAGAGCGCTGTTCATCTCTCTTTCTGAGAGTCGCTCATTGCGGGCTCTTGCCGAACGTTCTTCTCTCGGCCAAAAAGTTTCAGGACGCTTCGTTGCGGGCACCACGGTCGCAGACGCGCTCCGAGTCACCCAGACCCTGAACACTGCCGGCCTCAGCGTGTCCATAGACAACCTGGGCGAGAACGTCACTTCGGCCGCTGAGGCCATCGAGAGCGCTCATCTGTATCAACAATTGCTTTCTGAGATTGCCGCCCGTGGGCTGAATGCGAATGTGAGCCTCAAGCTCACTCATATGGGACTCGATGTCGACCCCAAGCTGGCTTACGACCACGTGAGCGCGCTGATAGCGCAGGCCGCTTCTGTCCAGCCCAAGAATTTTGTGCGTGTGGACATGGAAGGCTCGGCTTATACCCAACGCACGCTTGATCTGGTGCACGAACTTCATCGCATTTCACAGAATCGGGGCTGTGTGGGCGCCGTGATTCAGAGCTACATGCGCCGCGCGGAAGAGGACGTGGCAAAACTCCTTGCGGATGGGATTCGCATACGCCTGTGCAAAGGCGCGTATAAAGAGCCATCGGATGTCGCATTTCAGGCGAAAGCCGAAGTGGACGCCAATTACCTGAAGCTCATGAAAATTCTCCTGAAGAGCGGCGTTTATCATGGCCTGGCGACGCACGATGAGAAAATCATCCGGGAAGCAACAAGATTTGCTCTCGATCAAGGCATCTCCAAGGACTCTTTTGAATTTCAAATGCTGTATGGCATCCGCCGCGATTTGCAGCAGTCGCTGGTACGCGAAGGCTGGCGGATGCGGGTGTACGTGCCGTTCGGGACCGAGTGGTATCCATATTTTATGCGGCGGCTGGCTGAGCGGCCGGCGAACGTCCGGTTTGTATTGACCAACCTGTTTAGAAAATAAAATTTTGGATCGGGGTTACGAGCAGAATGATGATCCGCGTTAGGCGTGTGCTGGCATTGGCAGCTCTGGTCGCGGTTTTTGGCACAGCTGGTTTTGCCAAGCGTTTGAAGCCGCCGGCTGAATTGGTCCGTAAACCTTCGGAGTCGGAGATTCAAGTCGGATCGCTCAGGTTGCGCAGGTGTAAGGGCGTGCCGGCGTATTGCGGCGCAATTATTCGCAGCCTGGATCCAAGCGGCGCTACTCGCGCAACCATCAAGGTCGGCTTCCAGCTTTATCGGCATGTGAACTCAAACGCGGCTCGCCGGGAAACCATCGTTGCTATGGAAGGCGGTCCCGGGTATCCCAGCACCGGCACTCGCCATAGTTACATCGAGTTATTCCGCCCGCTAATGGACAACCACGACTTGCTGCTCGTCGATCATCGCGGCACCGGACTCTCGAATGCGTTGAACTGTCCGCAACTGCAGTCCGAACTCAACCCGCAACACGATGGAATCTCGGCGTGCGGAGGCACGCTCGGCGCGGCCGCCTACCTTTATGGAACGCCGTTAGCAGCTGATGATCTCGCAGCGGTACTCGACGCATTGGGAATCGATCAGATTGATTTGTACGGCGATTCTTACGGAACTTACTTCAGCCAGACTTTTGCGGTTCGTCATCCGAAAAAGTTGCGAGCGCTGGTGCTTGACAGCGCCTATCAAATTGCCGGACTCTCGCCGTGGTATCCCGAGATTGCGCCCACCATCCGCGAGGGGCTGCGACATGCATGCCAGCGATCTGCCGCTTGCCGCGACATTCCCGGCGACGCCGGCTCCAGGCTGGATGAATTGGTCTCCAAGCTGCGTGAGGAGCCATTGTCGGGAACCGCGCAGGATGGTGAAGGAAAACAGGTCGCCGTAACCGCGGACCCGACCAACATTGCCTACCTCATGTACTCAAATGCGACCGCGCTGCTGGTGTATCGCGAGCTGGATGCTGCAGCAAGAGCCTACCTCGAGCACCAGGATC
Source organism: Acidobacteriota bacterium (assembly GCA_046735175.1). Classification (GTDB taxonomy): domain Bacteria; phylum Acidobacteriota; class Terriglobia; order Terriglobales; family Acidobacteriaceae; genus Gp1-AA145. Next base: position 35,825 of record JBKPSP010000092.1, on the reverse strand, counting down.
CTGCGCCGCTGTTGCGCCTTGTCGCGGAGAACCGGAAAGCGGGAGAAACCGGCGGGCGCGACTCGCAGTTCGATTCTTACAGTGCGGCGGCTTTTGTCGCCACCAGCTGCGCTTCGTATCCGCAGTTGTACGACATGAGGGCGCACCAGGCCGATCGCGGCGCCCAACTCGAGCACGCGATCGCGGAAAAAGAACGGACTGAACCAAATATCTATGCTCCGTTTACCGTCCGGGAATTTGAAGCCGTGCCGATGGACGACAGTGTGCTTGACCTCTGCCTGAACTGGCCCCAGGCCTCAGCTGAAGCTTTGATCGGCTCTCCCGCCGATGCGAACACTTCCTTCCCGACTTTGCCGGTGCTGGTGCTGTCAGGAGATTTTGACCCGCTGACTCCATGGCCGCAGGGGGCGGCGGCGGCTAAGCAATTCCCCAACGCGAAACACGTTATTGTTGAAAACAGTACTCACGTACTTGCCTTGGGAGATGAAGACAACTGCGGCTCGGCGCTGGTGCGGAGATTTGTAGAGAACCTCGATGCTGGCGATACCTCTTGCGCCACCAAGGTTGCTGAAGTGCACCTGGTCCCGAGATTCGCCAAGAATTCTTCCGAAATCGATCCGGCAATCGCGGGAAGCGGGAATCAGGCGAGCGAGGCCGATCTGCGAATCGTGGCCGCGGCGGTCCAGACTCTTGGAGATGCGCTTGCGCGCTGGTGGGTGAACGACTCAGGTAAGGGAGTCGGACTGCGTGGAGGAAGATTCAAGTACAAAACCGACGGCAGCCACGAAATCTTCAACCTGGATTCCTTGCGCTGGACGGAAGACGTGAGCGTCTCCGGCCGTGCCGACTGGGATTACAACTACCCAGGTGCGGTTGCGGCGGACTTGAAGATCGTCGGCCCTCAAAACTCAAAGGGATCACTCAAGGTCCATTGGAGCAGCCGGGTGGCGGGCGCCACTGCTGAGATCACCGGAACTTTTGGCGGTAAAAAAGTTGCTGCTTCGATGTACGCGCCATAAGAAGCATTCAGCACTTGGCACTTGGTAGTACCGGTTAGGGCTAATACCAAATGCTAAGTTCTCCCAATCACTTCGGATTCGCCGCCAGCGCCTGTTCGGTGATTGGCACTACCACCCGCACGCGAGTTCCCGTGCCATTGGAATCGACATCGAAAGTTCCTCCCAGTTCGCGGATTCTTTCCCGCATCCCGGCGAGCCCCACGCCCGACGTGCTGGAAGATTTGAATCTCTCGAGCACTTCCTTGGAAATGCCAACGCCGTGATCCCGCACAGTAAGGACAAAATTAGTGGCATCTGACTCAAAGACCAATTCTGCCGACGAACTCTTGGCATGGCGATGAATATTGGTCAATGTTTCCTGCAGTACCCGGAATAGCGCAATTTCGACTTCGCGGGGCATGCGCTTCGAAGGCTCTGAAATTCTCATGTCAAGTTGCAAGCCGCTGCGCTGAGCGAATCCCTCCGCATAACGCGTTGCCGCCGCGGGGAACCCAATCTCATCGAGACCCGGTGGATGGAGCAAGTGCGAAATCGTACGCGTCTCCCGGATGGACTGGTCCAGGAGGCTTACGCATTCCTCGAATCGGCGGTCATCTGCATGGTCCTTGGCGATGGTTTGCAACGTCATCTTGGCGGCTGCGAGATATTGGCCGATGCTGTCGTGCAACTCGCGCGAGAACTTGCGCCGCTCGTCGTCTCGTAGCTGGAGAAGTCTGGCACTCAGGCGGTGGGCGGCCTGCCGGCTAGCCAGAGCCGCCGCTTCCGATTCATGCGCTTTGCGCTCGGCTTCTGTGGCGGCATTGGCAGCAGCTGCCGCCTCCATCTGCGCCCACTCGCGCGCATGCAGCTCTGCCCGCAGCAGGCGATAGTGCCACAACAGCAGCCAGACCGCGGCAATAAAAGTAACCACGAGAATGAACACGAGAAAGACGAAGCGCACGTGCAGCTCGGTTGTGCGCTGGGCGAGGAGCTGGTCTTCTTCACCCCTCATAGCTTCGGTGATGGAAACGATCTCATCGGCGACCTGCACGCTCTGCCGAGTCATGTCAGGCTGTCCGGAAGAATCCGGCTGCCCGTTCTGCTTGAGGGCGACGGACTTCTCCCACAGTTCAATGCGATCCTTGGCCAGCCGCTCGAGGTCGTCACAATGCTTCTGCTGGTTCGGATTGTCAGCGGTGTCTTGACGAAGCTCGCTTAAGAGAAGCGGGATGCGCGCGACGTTCCGGTGGTACTGTTCCAGCGCGTCCTTATCGCCGCTGAACACATAGCTCAGCCGCGCTCTCGCGGCCGACGCCATGGACGATTCCGCATTGCCAAGCAGTTCCCGGACCTGGTGGGTGTGCGTCACCAATCGGTCGCTTTGCACCAGGTTCACCACCGTGCTGTAGACGAGGATTGCACAGACAAGCAGCAGGCATATCGCGATAACGAAAGCGATACGAGCTGTAAGGCGGCTCAGCATAGAGGGAAGAAAAACGCCAGGTCACGCAGACCTATTGTGCAATCGTTCTCCGATGTGAGGGGTTTTGAGCAGTGTAGCAGGATTCCGGAGACGCGCGGCGCGCCTTTACGCGCCAGCACAGTCACTTGTGCATGTTATTGGGGAGGACGCGGGATGTAACGTTGCGGGTGCTTGTCACCCTGATCGCCGGAGTCAGACTGCTCGGGCGACGGCGCTAAAGGCAGCCGCGAAGCGTCATTCAGAACTTGTTTTTCATCCGGCGAGAACCGGCTGAACCGGCCGGATTGGATCTCACGCTGGCGAGCATCCGGCGGCATGGCACGCAAAGTCTGGATGGCATTCTTCACGGCCTGACGCCGCTCAGGCGGAAGATTCCGGTATTGCGAATTGAGCGACCGGAAATCCTGTTTCTGCTGCGGCGTAAGGTGCTCCCAGGTTTCCATGCGGCGCAAAACTTGCTGTTGCCGGTCTTGAGGCATGCTGTCAAAATGCTGCAGCCGTTGCTCCAACTTCTGCTGCCGATCCCGCGGAAGATTTCTGAACTGAGGATCGTTCTCCAGGTTCTTCTTCTGCTGATCGGGCGGCATCTCTCGGTGCTGGTTTAACCACTGTCCTGAGTGATGCCCCTGAGACGGCGGCTGATAAGGCCGTGGCGCTCCATAACGCGGTTGGTTTTGAGGCTGAGGCCTATTCTGGGGACGCGGAACTTCGCGTTGCTGCTGGCGCGGTTCCTGGCGACTAGGGCTTTGCTGTTGACGCGGCCGCTGTTCCGATCGATTGGGGCGCGGAGGAGCCGAGTGCTGGTTATTGTCCCGCCGGTTCTGGGCCGCCACTGGGAGGACGAGCGCCAACATTAAGCTGGCAAGCCCAAACCATCCGCCGAATTTTGATTGCCTCGTCATCCCAACTTCCCCGGAACTGCTACGGATTCGCCGTTACATCCTGCTGAACTTGCAAATCATCCAGCAGGTCTGAAGCCGAATCCGAATCTGCGTCTGCGAACAGGTCGCCGTTCTTGTCCAGCACCTGCAGGTCTCCTACAGCCGTGCCTAGCTGAACCGGCTGGGGATCGGATCCGTTCTTCGCAATCGGTCCAGGACTGGGGGGGTGAGACACCCGTTGCACCTCAAAAAGGCTCACTCCCGCGACCAACGCAACGGCCAGCGAAACTGCCACGACGGGGCGCCCCAACCAACCAAACCAGCTACGCTGGGGCTTAGCTGCTTCCTCGCGCAGACGCGCATGTAGTCGCGTATCGAAATACGGTGAAGGCTCCGGCGCCTCCCACTCGTCGAGCAGCGCCATCGTTTTGCGGAATTCTTCCAGCTTGCCGGTGCAATCCGCGCAGGTGCGCAGATGGTCATTGACACCAGGCGGCGCGGACGCCAATCCGGCGGCCAGGTCCGGAAGCAGTTCGTGAATTTCTGTGCACTTCATGGTGTTCCCTTTCCCCGTGTGGCACAGGCGGCTCGCCTGTGCTCTAAACAAATTCCTTCAGTTCCTGCCTCAACGTTTCATACGCTCGAAACAGAAGCGACTTCGTCGCTGATTCGCTCAACTTTAAAACTTCAGCAATCTGGCGATAATCCATCTGCTGATATTTGTGCATGAGCACTGCCATCTTTTGCCGCTCGGGCAGCGCTTCCACTTTCTTCTTAATTGCGGCCAGCCGTTCGCGCCGCAATATTTCTTCTTCAACGTTCGCCGTCTTGTCAGCAAGATCTGGAGTCTGCCCGGTTTCGCTGTCAGGCTCATCCAGATTGGTTACATTTTCCGGGCGCTCATGGCGCGTGTCACGCGCATAATTTACACCCAAATTGGTCGCGATCCGATACAGCCAGGTCGTGAACTTTGCCGTCGGCTCATAATTTGCGCGCGAACGATAGACCCGTAAAAAGACTTCCTGCGCCAGGTCTTCAGCCGCGGCCGAATTATGGGCCATGCGGTACATAAAGTTAATGATCGGGCGGCGATACTTCTTAACCAGATAATCGAAGGCAGAATCGTCGCCGGCCTTGACGCGAAGCATGACATCCGCGTCAGTGAGTTCGCCCGCTCCGGCCACCGCCGCCGGTGGGTGTACGCCCAATGCGAGCAATCCGCTATTGAGGGCTACGCTGCTCACATCATCTTCAACCCGATTGGATTCAGAAAGTTGCGGGTCGTCCGGCTGGTCGGTAGGCGTGGATGTGCCCTGTTTTCTGTGGGTTACGGCCGAGGTTTCGGGCTTGCGCTTCTTCCACATAGCTGCGAGGGCGGAACTGAGGAAAACCTGGGTTCTCCGGTAGTTCCGGAACGGCCAGAGCGTAGGCTAACACGGCGCTGAAAACGGCGGAAATGCCTCAAATGTAGAGACGTAGCTTGCTACGTTGCGTGGGATCGGCACCGGTTCGGGATTGGGGGTCAGACGCTGCAGGCAACGTCTCTATTCCGGAAATCTTTCCTCAAAACCGCTACAACACAGAACCGGCAGTCGTGGATATTTGGCGAAACTGGAATCGCTGAGCGACCTCAGGCACATGTAGAAAGTGGATCCGCGATCGGAGGTGATCAAGCGCATATGCTGACAGGTGGCACACAAACCAGGCTCGTTCTCGGACTTACCCTCGCGCTCCCCCACGTCCGCAGAATAGCGCAAGTGATCTCAGTGAGTAGCGTTGGTCTGTAGCCCACGATTCGTGACTAGATACACCGCGAAGCTCCCCAGCCAATGCCCGCCCTCGTAGTGCTCGCCGGTGACGGCAGCGAGACCGGCTTTTTCATGGGCATCGCCGGAGGCCTTGATCGCGCGCCGGCGTTTGTCTTTCGAGGGAAGCGCCGATGCGATGCCGCGCATCATCCAGGCGCGACTGAGATTCAGCCCGTCGAGGTGCGCGAGTTTAGGATCCCCCGGATCGGGAGAAACTACTGGCCGCAACCAGTTTCCATCTTTAGCATGCGAAAGCTGCGGGAGAAAAGTTTTCAGCCAGTGCGCGAATTCATCTTTCGCCAGCACCCGACGCATCAGGTCCGCTTCGCCGAGGCAGGGTGAAAGGAAATCCTCGCCAGACGGTTCATATTCGAGCGGGCAGTTGCGATCGTCCTCATAAAACTGCCGCGCTTTGGTTTCGACAAGATGCGCGAGATGGCCGTTACCCGTGGACCGTGCGAAGTCGAGCGTGAGACCCAAACCGAACGCCGTTTGGTCGTGCTCACCAATCCGCACCGGATTCGAAAGCTTCGGGAGCCAGGTGCTCAGGCGCTCCACCGCAGCTTCTTCCAGCGGACGCAGATTTGCCGCAATCTGTTTGGCGTCGGGATCGTTCCACTCGTGGAGTTCGGCCGCGAGTTGCAGTAGCCACGCCAATCCGTAAGGCCGCTCGAAGCTGCTGCGCCCTTCTCCGCGAAGATACGTAGCCTCTTGAGCGATTTTCTCTGCGGTCAAGCTGTGGAGCAACGCCTCGCGAGCAGCTTTCGCAAGTGGCGCATCAGGATAAGTCCTCGCCAACCGCGCCAGTAACCAATGCCCGTGTACGGACGAATGCCAGTCATAACATCCGAAGAACGCCGGTGTGAGCTTGCGCGGCGCTGCAACGTCGGCGTCACTGTTCATGGTATGACTCACATGATTCGGATATTCCTTGAGTACGCAGGCCAGCGCCAGGTTCGCGAATCGTTCGGCGGCATGGACATCAAATTGATTGACGGCCGTTTGACCTTGTGAAACGACAGCGCAGCACAGCAGGCAAACCAATGCGGGGACAATTCTCATCAGGCAGATAATTTACAACGACGTGCCTGCCGTTGGACATTTCCCAACTCCGATGGCAAACTAAAAATCTGCCAGAGTTGGGCGCTTAACTCAGCGGTAGAGTGCCATCTTCACACGGTGGAAGTCATAGGTTCGAATCCTATAGCGCCCACCAACTTTTCACGCCGGCTTCCAAGCACTCATCGCCGCGTCGCTTATAACCCGAGAGCTTAAGGGGGAAATGTCTTCCGGGCCGGCTTCACATAATGCGAATTCAAGAACTCTACGGCTGGGAAGGTTTTGAATCCGCTCTATTGCCAGTCGGACTTTTGTTTATTGCAGCGGCACGCCGTGTTCCAGGCAGTCTTGCGCTGATCCTTGTTTGTCCGACTGGATGACGCCCTCTTGATCTGTGCAGAATGCGCGAACCCCTGTCTGGTTAAACTTTAGAGGCGTGGCGCTAATCTGAAATTTCGAGACGGGAGCGTCCTGGGCTTCCGAGCTACAGTTTTGCAGTTCGAAAACGTAGCCGTATTTTCGGCCGCTCGCGAGGCTCGAATCAATGAGCCCCGCAGACCCGAGATCGGAGAGGCTGCAGGTGAAACCGGCGTCGGGATGAGTGCTCTGATAGCTGACTTCCGCGGTAATCAAATTCCGCATTGAACCGACCGCGGCAGATTCGTTGGCCGCGATCTTGGCGCGAAGCAGATTCGGGATGGCAATGGCCGCAATAATCAAGATGAGCGGAATGGCAATGACACCCAGGTATCCGAGCACTAGACCGGCAATCGCCAACCCCTCGCCCTTTAGACGACCGGCGCTCTTCCTGATCTCGGAAAGAGAAATATGTCCCAGAATGATGGCAACCACAAACAGGGGAAAAATGTTGATAATGCCACAGACAAGACTCGCGATCGCCTTGCCGCTGGTTTGTGCCTGACCCGAGTACGCCGGCGCAAAGGGAGTGCCAGGAGTCTGGGAAATGGATTTGCCGCAGCTCGAACAGAACTGGCTACTGCCGCCTATAGACGCGCCACAGCTGGGACAGATCACGGTTGTATCACCCCCAAGCGCCCTTGAAGTGGTAACAAATTGCAGAAAACATATCCTGCGCCTGCGGACGGGTCAAGTTATTGCCACGGAACCTCTGGCCGCCATCGTCATTTCTGGTTCCCAATTCCACGGGCCCAGCGCCGGGATTTTGTGGTCGATTGAGGCCCGCGGCATCAACGTGCTGCACGCTTACGACGCGACAGACGTTTTCAAAGAGATCTACAACAGCAACCAGGCGAGCGCGCGCGACACATTCGGAGCAGCAATCCGGTTCACCGTGCCGACCGTGATCAACGGGAAAGTTTATGTCGCGGGGAAAACAGAGTTAGCCGCTTTTGGGTCGCTCTGAGGTCTGTTCTGCAGATTTCTCCGGCGGCTTAAGCCCCAGCTCTTTCATTACCATCTGCAGGTCCTTCCACGTTTCCTTCTTCTGCCGGGGATCGCGCAGCAAGAACGCCGGATGATAGGTGACCGCCAGCTTGGTGCCGCGGAAATCGTACCAGCGACCGCGCAGTTCGCTCATGGGCGCGTTGATTGCCAACAAGGTCTTCGCCGCGACAGCGCCGAGCGCCACAATTGCCTTCGGTCCGATCACTTGAATCTGCCGCATCAGGAATGGCGAGCAGGTTTCGCACTCATCACGCTCCGGCGTGCGGTTCCCTGGAGGCCGGCACTTGATGATGTTCGCGATGTAAACCTCTTCGCGGTTCAGGCCCATGGCTTTGATCATGTTGTTCAGCAATTGTCCGGCGCGCCCGACGAAAGGCTCGCCCTGCTCGTCTTCATCCGCGCCGGGCGCTTCGCCGATGAACATGAGATCGGCGCGAGGATTACCCACACCGAAGACAATCTGCTTGCGGCCCTGCTTGTGCAGGCGGCAGCGCGTGCAGTCGCCGATGTCTTCGCGGATGAGGCGGAGAGAAGAGACGGGATCGGTCTGGCTCCCGACCCCGGTAATGGGAACAGTGACCTCGCCTGCGCTGGTCCGCTCCTCCAAGAGCACGGGCGCGGCTTCTGAAGTTGACATCGGTTCCACGCCTCTTCGGTAAAAATCGTAAATCCCAAGATCGTTGTAGTAGCGAACCCGGTCTGCCAGAGAGCGCCGGAGTTGTGCATCGAGGACTTTAGACATTGTTTCCGATTGTATATTCCGGAACTATTCGAACAGGCAGGATTTTCTCCGCGCACTCGGCGAACTCTGCCGTTAAGACCGAAACGAAAAGCCTTTAACCGCAGAGGTCTCAGAGGTTATCGCCGGGAAGGCAGAGAAGACCTCTCGGCTCACTCAGTGCGTGACTGGTTGGCGACTTCGAAGTAGTTGCACGGCGCAATCGAGCACTCGCTGTGCGACTTCCCACTTGGTGGTTCCGGGTACGTTGATGGTTTCTGAGGGAGTCAGGATGGTTACTGCGTTCCGGTTCGAGTCAAATCCGATGCCCTCGCGTGACACGTCGTTGACTACGATAGCATCGAGCGACTTCGAGGCAAGCTTCCTGCGGGCATTTTCTAATACGTTCTGAGTTTCGGCCGCAAAGCCAATCACAAGCTGCGAACGTTTCGCTTTCGCGATCTCGGCAAGAATGTCGCTGGTGGGTGAAAGGTCGAGCGTCATCGGTCCGGTACGTTTGATCTTCTGGTCCTCAGGATGGTTGACGGTGTAATCCGCCACTGCAGCGGCCTTGATCACGATGGAGGCCTGCGGAAGCAGGGCGAGAACAGCACCACGCATCTGCGCCGCGGATTCAACCGCGGTCACTTCAGCCGCAGAGGGAGGTTTCAAAGCTGTCGGTCCCGTGATCAATAAAACCCGCGCTCCACGCCGGATCGCCGCTTCCGCGAGGGCGTATCCCATGCGGCCTGAGGAGCGGTTGGTCAGGTACCGAACCGGATCGATCTTTTCCCGCGTGGGGCCGGCAGTGATCAGAACGGTTTCTCCGGCCAGATCCGGAGAGGCGCCGAGCGCCTCAAGCGTAGCCGCCACAATTGCTTCGTTCTCCGCAAGGCGTCCCGGGCCCGTCATGCCGCAGGCCAGATAGCCGCTGCCGGGCTCCACAATCTTCACTCCGCGCTTTCGAAGAATCTCGAGGTTGTGCTGCGTCGCGGGATGGTCCCACATATTCACATTCATGGCGGGCGCGACGACTACGGGCGCGGTGGTTGCGAGGTAAAGCGTGGTCAGGAAATCGTTGGCAATGCCTTGCGCAAATTTCGCGATCACATCGGCAGTCGCCGGCGCAACCAGCAATCCGTCAATGGATTGCGCGACCGCGATGTGCTCGATGGCGGAATCGATGTTCGGCTCCGCACCCGCGTCGGCAGCGAACATGCTGGTAATGACTTTTTCTCCGGAGAGGGCAGCAAAGGTGAGAGGGCGGATGAACTCCTGCGCCGAGAAGGTCATGACCACTTGAACGCGAATGCTGCGGTCTTGAAGAAGGCGGACGATCTCCGCAGCTTTGTAAGCCGCAATACCGCCACAGACGCCGAGAGCGATTTTCATCTTGTGTAGAGACGTAGCTTGCTACGTCTTTGCGTGGAGCTTCTCGACGGCGTGAGACGTTGCAAGCAACGTCTCTACATCGTAATCAGCTTTCCCCCATCGCCTTGTCCAGCATTTCGCCGGCAGCTTCGACGGGAGATGCTTGCACCTCGGGAATGACCCATTTCACCTTGCCCGCCTTGATTTCATCTTGCGCGATGCGGCAGGGCTTGCGCGAATGAGTATCAATTACAGGCGGCGCACCACCCTGCAGTTGTCGAGCGCGGCGCGCCGCAACCAGGATGTATCGGTAATTGCTGTCAAAGCCATCGATCAACTTCATTTTGTTTCTCCCCTGCATCACTGCCCGCTGGCAGCCGAGTCTTCATCTTCAAACGATCTTAAAATCGGCTGAATCCGCTCGCGAACGTGTTCGAGACGGCACGATTCGGCGCGCGCCCTCAAACCAGCATCTGGCCGCCCGTTTCGCCTGAGCCGCTCCGAGAGCAGAATGGCCTTCAGCGCTTCCACGGAATCCTGCAGGCGGTCGTTCACCAAAATATAGTCGTATTTCTGGTAATTCTCAATCTCGCGCCTGGCTGCCCTAAGCCGCTTTTGAATCACTTGCTCCGAATCTTGGCTGCGTTCGCGCAAACGGCGCTCGAGTTCGGCGCGGTTCGGCGGCAAAATGAAGACGCTCACCGCATCAGGAATTTTGCGCTTGATCTGCTCCGCGCCCTGCACGTCGATGTCGAGCAGCAAGTCGCTCCCGTCGTGCTCCGCCTTGCGCAGGAACTTGCACGCCGTTCCGTAGTAGTCGGTTTCAAAGACCCTGGCGTATTCCAGAAACTCATCGCTCGCAATCATCGACTCGAACTGTTCGCGGGAGATGAAAAAGTATTCGCAACCATCTTTCTCTTTGCCGCGCGGCTGCCGGGTCGTATAAGAGATCGAAAACTCAAGGTTGGGAACGGTTTCGCGAACAATATTCACCAGAGTGGATTTGCCCGATCCGGAAGGCGCGGAGATGATGAAGACCGTAGTCATTCTTTATTCAATGTTTTGCACTTGCTCGCGCGCCTTCTCGATGTCCGATTTCATCGCCAAACCCGCCTCCGTGATCCGGACCGCATCTCCTGCCAGGCCCGAGGTTTTCGAGAGCAAGGTGTTGGCCTCGCGGTTCATCTCCTGAAGCAGAAAGTCCAGTTTCTTGCCTGCTTCACCGCCGGCGTCCAGCAATCCCAGAAAATGCTGCACGTGATTTTCCAATCGAACAAGCTCCTCTTGAATGTCGCTGCGGTCCGCGAGCAGCGCGGCCTCCTGCACAATTCGGTCCGAATCGACGTTGGCGCTGAGCCACTCCTGCAAACGCGATTTTAGCCGCTCCGAATAGGTCTTGAGCACCGCCTCGCGATGCTTGCGTACCTCCGTGCAGCCCAACAGCAGATGAGCCATTCGTTCGCGCAACTCGCGATCCATGGAACGGCCCTCTTCTTCGCGCATGCGATTGAGGTTTGCGAGCGCTTCATCAACTGCCTGCAAGACCGCCGGCGTGAATTCAGCTTCAGCAGGAGCCGCATTGGAATCGAGCGCCCCGGGAAGGCGGAGAACCGCATTCAGGTCAGGCTCAGCCGCGATGCCGGCTTCGATCGCAGCAGCGCGAAAGGCTTGAACATAAGCTCCGACCAGTTGACGGTTGAGCATCATCCCGCTTGCGCTACTTTCGAAGGAGAGATTCAGGTCAACATGCCCGCGTGCCAGTTTTTGCTTGAGCGCTTTGCGTAAAGCCATCTCCAGTGCGTCGGTGTTTGCGGGCAGGCGAAAATGCAGATCCAGGAATCGGTGATTCACCGACTTGATGGAAACAGTAAAAGCAGGGCCCCCGTTGAGCTGTCCCTTCACCTGCGCGAAACCCGTCATGGAACGAAGGGCGCTCATTGGGTTGCGACTCCAACGCGCGGCGGTTCCAGATCGATGAATTGAAGTTCGTAAAGTCGGCGATACGTTCCCAGCTTCTGCATCAGTTCCTCATGACTGCCGATGTCGGCGATACTCCCATTCTCAATGACTACAATTCGATCTGCGCGGCGAACGGTGGAGAGGCGATGAGCAATGACGATCACGGTTCTTCCATGCATCAGATTTTGCAGGGCGGACTGCACCAGCGCTTCTGACTCGCTGTCGAGCGCGGAGGTGGCCTCATCAAGGATCAAAATGGGCGCGTTCTTCAGCAGAGCGCGGGCTATGGCAATGCGCTGGCGTTCGCCCCCGGAGAGGCGCACGCCCTTTTCGCCGATGACAGTTTCGTAGCCAGCCGGCAGGTCCATGATGAACTCATGTGCGAGCGCAGCCTTGGCGGCAGCCTCGACCTGACGCTGTGAAATGCCCGGCTGGCCATAGGCGATGTTATTGCGCAGAGTGTCGTTGAAGAGAACGGTCTCCTGCGTGACTACGCCGATCTGCGCGCGAATCGAAGCCAGCGTTACATCTCTCAAATCTCTGCCGTCAATTGCGATCCGGCCTGCTGTCACGTCAAAGAAACGCGGCACCAGGGAAACCAGGGTGCTCTTGCCTGCGCCACTCGATCCGACCAGCGCAAGTATTTCTCCGGCGTTCACATCGAGGCTGATGCCCCGGAGTACTTCGCGTTGCACTCCGTCCGACTCGTAGCAGAAGCTGACATTTTCAAAAGTGATCTTGCCCGCAAACGGAGCGAGAGCGGGCGCGCCAGGCTTCTCGCGCACCTCGTCCTGTACGTCCATGAATTTGAAGATTTCAGACGAGGCCCCGAGCGCCTGCTGGAAGCTGTTATGGAACAGCGCGAACTTGCGCACGGGATCGTACAACTTGAAAACGGCGATGATGAAGGCCACGAAAATTCCGGGGGTCATGGCGCCGTGAGCGATCTGGTCGCGGCCCAGAAGCAGCAGCAGAGCGATCCCCACCGCGCCGAAGATGTCCATAAGCGGAGAACTTATCGCTGCGGCTGCGACCGAGCGCAAGTTTGCCCGGAACAGGCGGCGCGCGGCCTTTCTGAAACGCGCAAACTCCCACGCTTCCATGCTGAATGCCTTCACAATGCGGTTGCCGGTGATGGTTTCGTGGAGAATGTTCTGGATCTCAGCCAGCTTGTCCTGTCCGCTACGCGTGGTGTGGCGGACGCGCCGCCCAATCTTGGTCGCCGAAAATATGATTACTGGAACGAACAGGAGCAGGAGCCAGGACAGCTTGCGGCCCAGCATAATGACGACTCCAACCGTGAAAAGAAACGTGAAGAACTGCTGCAGAAATTCCGCCAGAATGCTCGACATTGCGAACTGTACTCGCTCTATATCACTCACGATCGTCGAGACCAGCGTGCCGGTTGTATGTTTCTGAAAGAAGGCAGCGGACCGGCGCAGAACGGACTCGTAAAGGGAATTGCGCAGATCGGTGATCAAACCGTATCCGGCGTAATTCACCAGATAAGTGCCGGCGTAATCAAAGATTCCCTTCATGACGGTCGAAGCTACGAACGCAAACGCCACCACAGTCCAGGCGTTGTGAAAGTGCGAGGGGACAAACTTCTGCAAATAAATAGTGCGATGGGTGTACGGAATCGTGAACAGCAGAATGTTTTCGGAGCCAGAAGAAGGATTCAAAACACGGTCGAGGACCGGGCCCACCAGCAACACACGAAACGCATCCAGGAACCCAACTGCTGCCAGCAATAAAACCGAAGGGATGAACTGCCAGGAATACGGAACCAGAAATCGCAGCAGGCGCGTCAGTTGGCGCATGCGCTGCTCCTTAGACACGAGGGGCGTGCGGATTGGGGTTGCACAATCGCACGGCGACAAGGTGAAAGCGGCATCAGGTGAAACCTATTCTACTTGACCCAGCCGCCTTTATCGGGCAGTAGGCCTCGTATCAACACCGAGTAGTTACCCTTTATTAAGGCCCCGCTATCGGGAAAACACGTCATTCAGTTGTAAAACTCCGAGAGTGCGGAAAGCCCGGCGGAACACAACCACCATCAGAACTCCGATGAACGTGCGTTCCGTCTGCCGCATTGCCATTGTTCTTCTCGGGGTCGTTCTGCCCCCCAACTTTGCTAACGGTGAAGAAATTCCGGTTCACCACGTCGAGGGAACCAGCCTTGGGTTCCTGGTTCTTCGCGACGAGAGCGGCACGCCCATTGCCTACGGCGATCTGCAGCAGGTTGTCACCAAGAACTACGTAATGGACGACATGAAATTGAAGTTCAACGATGGCTCGTTCTATGAGGAGATCACGAAGTTCACGCAGCACACTGTGTTCCATGTCATCAGCAATCATCTGGTGCAGCGCGGCCCCTCATTCAAGCAACAGGTAGATTCGTTGATCGACACCGCGAGCGGCAACGTGGTCGTGAGTTCGACCGACGAGAAGGGCAAACAAAAGAAGGAGGCTAAGCACCTTGAGCTGCCGTCTGACCTGGCGAATGGTCTGCTCATGACCATCGCCAAGAACCTTGACCCAAGCGTGCCGAGCACTACCGTTTCGATGGTTGCGGGTTCAGCCAGTCCGCAAATCGTGAAGGTCAAGTACTCTCCCCAGCCGGAAGCGATCTTTCATGTTGGCCCCGTGCCATATAAGGCGCAACACTACCGGATAAAGATCGAGATCACAGGCGCGAAAGGCAAGGTCGCACCGTTGATTGGGAAGGAACCGAAAGATATCGACATCTGGCTAGCCAAAAGTGAGTCGCCCACCTTCCTCAAATTCCGCGGACAGATGTACGAGGACGGCCCGATTTGGGAGCTGGAATTGGCCGCGCCGCGGGAAGGTACGCCTACGGAAAAAGAGAAATGAACTTCCAGACTATTTCGGGCTGTCCCGATGAACGATCTTCAGTCGATACCCCGCTTGTTTCAAGTGCTTCGCGACTTGTTCGGCAATCATGACTGAGCGGTGCTGGCCTCCAGTGCAACCGAAGGCGATAGTCAGATAACTCTTTCCTTCGTGCACGTAGTGAGGCAGAAGGTAGACGAGCAGATCGGAAATCCGTTGAATGAACTCGGCAGTCTGTGGAAACGACCGGATATATTTCGCGACCTTGGGATGTCGGCCGGTGAGCGGCCGGAACTCGGGCACAAAATGTGGGTTCGGCAGGAAGCGGACATCGAAGATCAAATCGGCATCGTCGGGCACCCCGTGCTTGAAGCCGAAGCTCACGCACGAAACCAGAATATTCTTGCCATCGCCCTTTTTCTGAAACAGGTCAGTGATATGCGCCCGCAGTTCGTGGACGTTGAACTTCGAAGTGTCGATTACCAGATCTGCTAGTGCGCGAATCGGCCTGAGATGCCGCCGTTCAGCGGCGAGAGATGTCTTCACCGAAGTGTGCGTCCCAAGCGGATGCGGCCGGCGAGTCTCGCTGTAACGGCGAAGGATTACGGAATCCGAAGCTTCCAGGAAAATTACTCTGGTCGCAATCATGCGCCGCACCGACTTCACGATTGCAGGCAGTTCCTCGAGCTGGCGGCCTTCGCGAACGTCAACCACCAGCGCGGTGCGTTCGATCTCGGAGGACTGGCCGGCAAGTTCGGCGAAGCGGGGAATCAGGCCAACGGGTAAGTTGTCGACACAGTAGAAGCCAAGGTCCTCAAATGCCTTCAGGACGGACGCCTTTCCTGAGCCACTCATGCCGGTGATGATGACGAGTTCGCCGTCTCTTTGGCCATCACGAGCGGATTTCTTGTGTTTGAGCTTGCGGGGGGCGCCGCCCAGTTTTGCGGTAAGCCTGCGAAGGGCCATGCTGAGAAGATGCTAGCAGCGGCAGCACGGTTCCAGCCAGTTCCTTGCTATGTCCGCAGGCTTAGGTATTTTTACGCAGGCTCAACTCGGCGCGGGCTTCGTCGGCCAGAGGGCCATGCGCCTTCGCAAGCTCCTGCAAGAGTTCCACCGCCACAGGAGACTGGTGGCGGCAAAGCGTGGTCAGAGCGATGCGGCGAATCTTGCTGTCGAGTTCCTGGCGGTGAAACAGGCGGGCAAGGGCGTGCAGTGCCTCGTCATCGTCAATCGCGGCCAGCACCTGGAGCGCCTTTCTGGCGCTGACAGTGCTGGCCTTATTGTTTGCAATGAACTCTTCGAGTCCCGGAATGGTTTTTACGTGACGGAGAAACATCAGCTCATCCAGAGCTTCGTCAACCACGTTCGGAGCCAGCTTCGAAAGAGACGCCGCCAGCACCGGCGCCGCGCGGACCGTCCGGCTGGTAATGAGAGCTTTCAGCGCCGCCTGCTGGACGCGGGCATCCGGGTGCTCGAGCGCAGGCGTAATGTGGTCTGCGAGATCCGGATCTTTCAGTTCTGCCAATACTCCGCAAATATTGCGCACCACGTACCAGCGCTCATCGCTCATGTATTTGTACGCAACCTGCAAGCTGGCAGATCCCAGCAAGCCAACCAGGCGTACCAATGCCAGCCGATTTCGCGCATCGCGCTCTTCAACGAGGTGGTTGAACACCGAGACAATGCTGCCGGGCGCGGAGAAGCGCAGCAAGGAAGCCGCAGTCTTACCCCAATTGGAGTCTCCGCGTTGCTGCAGGAACAGCTCGATAATTCTGTCGATCGCCGCAGCCGGAAGCAAACGGCTGAGTCCCACTTCACAGCATTTCTTGTGCTTGGCCGGATCTCGCTTCATCGATGTTTCGAGGGCAGCGCCCATCATCTGCACTGCCTGGAAGCCCTCGAAAGCGGCAACCGCTTGTGACAAGACTGTCAGAGCACTCGCCACCTGCGCGTGGCTGAAATCGGAAAGGTCTTCGCGCAGCAACACGCGCGCCAGCCGCTCGGCAGTTTTGCCTGCAAAAGCTGCTTGCGCAAGGGGCACGCTCCGAATCAGGTCTGGAGCTCGTCCGAGTTCCACCGGGTCGATGGCGACGCCCGCTTCATCAAGAAAATCGAAATAATGGCCGGCCAGGGCGGTCGCGCGATCGACCTCTCGCTGTGTTACCAATTCTTTTAGCAGGTCCGTTAATCGCCGGAATTCAGTGGATGAGTAGTGCTTGATTTCCATCAGCCGCACATACTTCTTGGCTGGATTCAAGGCGCTCCAGTGCAGCTCCTCGCGAATCTTCTCCTGCATATGCGCGGGAACAGCGAAGTCCTGGATGAATTGCCCCAGCTTCTGGGCCAGTCGCTCGGCCATGTGGGTAGCCTGCAAGCTGCGCGCCAGGACCCGGACAACATCTTCTTCGATCTGCAACCGTTTGGAACTTCCCTCAGCGGCCTTGAGTTTTTCGCCCGCGATCTGTAAGGCCGTATCGGCCATATATTCAGAGGCAAGCTGCTCGGGGGGAAGACTCTTTAATTCCTGCTGGCGCTCGGCTGGAAAGTGCGCCAGAACTTTGTCGACGCCCATATTGCGCAAGATGCGGGCCAACGATGAGTATGATTTCTGCGGGTTGCCTTCTTCTTCGAGCAGAGAACGCTGTACGGACTGCTCTACCAGTTCCATGAAACTGCTGGAATTCGTGCCACGGCGAATGCCGGGAAAGCCGCCGGTACCATCACCACCGCTTTTGCCCCCGCCGCCATTTCCTCCCAACCCGTTGCCTACGCCGCCAATTTCACCAAACGAGCCTTCACCGTCGAAGCGCCCTACGGCGATCGACCGCCGGCCTTCGGTGAAACCACCTCCTGTCATGCCGCCTTCAGCGTCTCCACTTCCCGTGAAATGGCCAACGCCTCCGCTGCCGGCGCCTGAAACTTCGTTTGTCTGCGCATCACCAGACGCGACCGTCTCACCGTCTTTCAGCACAACAAGCTGAGGTACTCCGACAGGAACCCCGTAGCCGGAGCCGTCCACACCCTGGGTTGCGAAGTCAGCGAGCACTTCGCCCCTCGTTGCGGGATCAAAGCATGCGGATTCGAGGAGCGCATCGATCGAATCGAGGAAGTCACGGCCCGTCTGTTCCTCAGACATCTGCTTCGACAGAATGTAAGACTCGGAGTCGGTTTCGATGATGGTGTCGCCGTGCTCGTCTTTCTTCTGGTTCTTTGCTGCAGGTAAGATTCGGGCGCCTTCGACTTCGTTCTGGTCGAGATAGCTGAGCAGTCCGCCTACTTGGTCGATGACTTTGCTGGGAACCGCCAGCACGCTGATTACTTTCTTGTATCGCCCTAGCGTCAGCCCCGGCTCAAACGTTACCGCGGCGATTCCTCGCTTGAGAAGCTCGGTTTCCAGTTGACGCAGGGTGGTGTCCGTGGTGAGCACATTGTTAAGCATCACCTGATTGTCGATAAATCCGAAGGTGAATTGCCCGGTCTCTTTAAGCAGGTTGTTGAGCAGTAGAAAGCTTTGCTGAATCGGGCGCTCTACGCTCTTGTGCTCCACGGTGAACATTACCGCGGTCTTGAGCGTCATCTGCAGGGCGCGAGCGAAGCGCAACCCGAGAGCCTTGATCTGCTTACTGTCAGACATCGAGGAAAATTCCTTGCACCCAAGGCCCAAAAGCGCTGGACGGAGTGAGCCCTTAGAGAGTATGGGGGCGCGATAAAGCCCGGGCAACAGATTCAGGCCAGCCGAGGTTTCCTTGGTAACCGGTTACCTCTAGTACTTTGGGCTCAGCGATTTAGAATTTCCTCGTGTCGTATTTCCTCGGTATCGATGGCGGCGGGACCAAGACGCGCTGCGCGGTCGGCGACGAAAAGAGCGTTCTCGCCACCGGCACCTCCACTAGTTGTAAGGTTCAGCGGGTGGGAGAAGCATGCGCACACGATGCTCTGGCGGCTGCGATTCACGAAGCTTGCGTTCAGGCGGGAGTTTCGCCGAGCCAGATTACCAGGACTTGCGCTGGGGTGACGGGCGCAGGACGCCCGGAGATCGCAAATGCTTTACGACGCCTGATTGGTAGCGTCGTCAGCGGTGACATCGAAGTCGTCGGCGACGTGGATGTCGCATTTGAGGATGCGTTCGGCAGCGGGCCGGGCGTGCTGGTTATCGCCGGAACAGGCTCGATCGCGTACGGAAGAAATGCCGCGGGCGAGACCGCGCGTGCCGGTGGCTGGGGCCATACCGTTTCTGACGAAGGCTCGGGGTATTGGATTGGGCGCGAGGCGGTAAAAGCAGCGTTGCGCCAGCACGATGCGCAGAGGTGCTCTGCCTTGCTTTCAGAGTTGATGGTGGCGCTGGGATTAAACGAGTTTGACGATTTCATCGTCCGCATCAATGACGACCCACCCCCAGACTATGCCGCGTTGTTTCCTGTGGCTCAACATTCCGCCGATGAGGGCGATAGAGTGGCGTTAGCAGTGCTGGAGCACGCCGCAAAAGAACTCGCACACCTGACCCAAGGCTTGATTCTTAAACTGTTTCGGGAGAAGACGCCGGTCGAGATGGCGATTTACGGCGGGGTGTTTACTGCAAGTAACCAGTTACGCGAGTCCTTTTCCCGCACCGTTAGAGGGCTTCTCCCACACACATGGTTCTCGTCGAAGGTTGTTGATGCCGCGAGAGGAGCGTTAAGCCACGCCAGAAATGATCGGACTATTTCGTGACTACCTGCTGAAAATGCTGCTGGATGGCTTCCGCCTGACTCCTCGTTACAACTGCCGATAGCGCGGCCACATCCGCCTGCTTCACGGCCTGCAAGCTTCCGAAATGTTCGAGCAGTCTGCGCGTGGTGCGTTCACCCACGCCTGGAATCTCCCGCAGTTCAGTTGCGCGGTCGCGAATCTGGCGGCGCTTGCGGTGGAAGGTGACGGCGAAGCGGTGCGCTTCATCGCGAATGAGTTGAACAAGGTGCAGGACAGGATTGTGATGATCCAAAACGATCGGTTCATTTTCCTGCCCGCATACATAGATGATCTCTTCGCGCTTGGCGATTGAGGCCAGCGGCTGATTGATGATCTGCAGGGAATTCAGCGCTTCGGCCGCGGCGTGAAGCTGGCCCAGTCCCCCATCAATCAGGATCAGGCTCGGCATCGCTTTCTTCTCGTCTTGAATGCGCTTGTAGCGACGAGTGACCACTTCTCGCATGGATGCAAAGTCGTCCACGCCATCTACCGTCCGAATAATGAATTTGCGATAGTCCGCCTTCTTCATCTTTCCGTCTTCCCACACCACCATCGAGGCAACGGTTTCTGCACCCTGAATGTGCGAGATGTCGAAGCATTCGATGCGCTTCGGGGGTTCCGGCAAGGCCAGCGCATCCTGCAAGGCTTCCTGTATGGCCTTGGCGTTGGGTTTCATCACCCGGAAACGTTGATCGTACAGTTGTTTGGCATTGTTGGACGCCAAATCGATCAGGGAGCGTTTTTCCCCTCGCGATGGAAAGGAAATGTAAACACGACTGGCACGGCCGCCCCCAGCGGCCAGCTGTTCTGAGAGCAACTCCTCCAGTAGTTCACGGTCTTCAAAATCCACAGGAACGACGACGTTGCGAGGTACGTATGGCTGGCCGATATAAAGCTGAGTCAGAAATTGGGAAAAGAACTCGCCGGGGTTGAAAGTCTCTATCTCCACGACCGACGTAGGGGCGGGTGCCCCCACCCGCCCAGCGGAGCGGAGCTCCGCAGAATCCACGCCCGGGAGCGGGTCCGCTGTCGAGCTTCGCTCGACCGGGCGGGTGGGGGCACCCGCGCCTACGTGGTCCGTGCTAGGTTCAAACTCCGGCAAGTCCTCCCAGAAGAACTCCCGGCGGTCCAACACGCGCCCGCCGCGCATGTGGAACAAATTGACGGCGAGCATCCCATTCTCGAAGTGATATCCGAAGACGTCCGCATCGTCACCTTCGGCGGCTGCGATCCGCTGCTTTTCCTGCAGTTGCTCGACGGTCGAGATCAAATCGCGATACTTGGCGGCCCGTTCAAACTCCTGTGCATCCGCCGCACCGGCCATACGCGCGCGCAGTGACTTGGCGAGTTCAGCCTGCTTTCCATCCAGAAACAGCTTCACGTCTCGAACTGCTTCCTGGTAAATCTCCGGCGTGGTCAAACCTTCGACGCACGGCCCCAGGCAGCGCCCAATGTAGTACTGCAAACACGGACGCGGATGAAACCGGTTCAAATCTACGTTGCAGGAAGGCACCAAAAAGCTACGGTGAATCAAGTCCACGATCCGGTAGGCAAGGTTTGCAGGAAAGAACGGGCCGTAATAGGCGCTGCCATCTTTGCGCAGCCGCCGCGTCACATACACCCGCGGATAGCGCTCGCCTAGCGTCAATTTCACGTATGGGTAGGTCTTGTCGTCGCGCAGAAGAATGTTGAACCGGGGTTGCTTCTGCTTGATCAGGTGGTTTTCAAGCGCGAGTGCCTCTTTGTTGTTCGCGACAACGATGTAGTCAACGTCCACTGCCTCGCGCAGCAAAGTTCCCGTCTTGGCATCCGCAACTCGGCCCTCGTGGAAATACGAACTCACCCGATGGCGAAGGCTTTTGGCCTTACCAACATAGATCACCTGGCCTTCGGCATTCTTGTAGAGGTACACGCCGGGAGAGGCCGGAATCGACCGGATTTTCTGCTGAAGATCCATGAGGAGACTACTTTCTCTAGATTCTAATTGAGGCCCGATCGGCTCCTTTTCACCGGCGAACAGGAAAGAAGTTTATGCTGATCGCCAACGTCAGCACGGGAGGTCCGCAGAACCATGAACAACGAAAAACGTCATTTGGTTGAGGGAATTTTTCAGGACGCGCGATTCGTGCAGTCGCTCGGCATTGAACTGACTTCGTGGGGCGAGGGCTGGTGTGAAACCAGAGTTAAGGTGGTGCCTGCGCATCGGCAGCAGCACGGTTTTGTACACGCGGGAGTGCTGATGACCCTAGCGGACCACACCTGCGGGGGTGCAGCGGCAACAACCGTTACAGAGGGTCGCGACGTGATCACCGTCGAAACGAAGATTTCGTTCTTGCGCCCGGCTGCGGGTTCCGATCTCACCTGCCGCGCGACTGTTTTACGGTCGGGGAAGAGTCTCGTCTTCACAGAAGCTGAGGTTATGGCCAATAGCGAAAAAGGTCGAATGATAGTTGCCAAAGCATCCAGCACACTGGCCGTGATCCCCCGAAATGCGCCTAGTGCCGGGTGAGCCACGCCTATCCGGCTCTCTCCATGCAGCGTAAAATAAGCTCTGGTGAGTTGTGATCGAAGCCTTACTGAACCGGAAAATTGAAAAGCGCCCCAGCACCGTTCGCCTGCAAGGACGAATTCTTTTTCTGACCGAGGACCCTGAACTTATCAGGCACCAGCTTGCCGGTGAGAACCTGTCCTGGGACACGAAGAATCCTCAAAACAATCCCAAGCTTCGGGACGATATTTCGACTGACGAGATCACGCCTGCGCACATCTGCTTCTTTTTCGATCAGACCCTCGGCGAGTTTCCATACACCGGGCTGAAGTGCGGGAACGAAGTACCCATTCAGCGCGGGGATGTAAAACGCGGGGGATTCGTGGCCGCGGTTAGTGGTAAGCGGCGCGGCAAGGGCTCGAGCCGCGAGCAGTCTCCGTATGCCGAGCTTTGTGCCGGTATTCAACTCGTGATCGCGGAGAACATTGAGCGGATCTACAAGCAAAACTGTCAGAATCTTGGCGTGCTGACTTCGACGGACTTTTCATTGATTGACAAAATCCGCTCCGGCCATGAGATTCCGCTTTCGACATTTACCGATGGTGAAGATGAGATCACACGCCAGATCATCGAGCACGGCGGGCTGTTCCAGTTCAACGTGGCGAGAATGCAGGGGAAGGTTTCGCTGCCGGCGGTTGCGACCAAGCCGCGGGCGATGACCTTGGCGGAAAAGATCTTTGCCAATCACATGGTGAGCACTGGCGCATCCACCGGCAATGACCACGTGGGGACGGGTGCCCTCACCCGTCCGGACGAGCAACGCTCGCCAGCCGCGGTCAAGCCCGGTGATGCCGGCTTCGCCTGCACCGACCTGCGATTCAGCCACGAATATGTCACGCCGATGGCCGCGATCTTCTTCGATCAATTGGTCGGGAAAGACGCTCCGGTGAATGATCCCGGTTCGGTTCTCTTCTTCCGCGACCACCTTACATTCCTTGACGAAGTCCTCTCGGAGCAGAAGCGCAAGATGGGCCTGCTCGATCTGGCCACGGAGCTTAAGCTCAAGCAACGCGAGTTCGGCGAGCGCAAAGGCATTCGCCTGCACGGAGAGCTCACCGACCGCAAAGGAGCGGAAGGAATTTGCCATTCAGTGGTGCTTGAGAGCTATGCATTACCGGGCCAGTTGATCGTCGGCTCCGACTCGCACACGCCTCACTCAGGCGCGATTGGTTGCATCGCCTTTGGCATCGGCACGACTGACGTTTTCAATTCGTGGATCACCAAGGACGTGCGCGTCCGCGTGCCTGAGTCGGTGAAGATTATCGTGCGCGGCAAGAAGCATGCCAACGTGACCGCGAAGGACATCATTCTGAAGATCCTCAGCCTCGACTACGTGCGCAGCGGCAAGGCGCTGGCCAAAGTCATCGAGTACGCAGGCGAGGCGATCGAACAACTTAGCGTGGACGAGCGCGCCACCATGACCAACATGGCGGCCGAGATCGGGGGCTTCACGGGCATCGTCGCGCCTGATGAAAAGGCTGTCGAATTCCTGGTTCAGCGCCGTGGGATGGATCGGCGTGAAGCCGAGCGGATGATCGAAGGCCTGACCAGCGATCGCGACGCGCAGTATGCGGAGGTCATCGAGCTCGATGCATCGGAAATTCACCCCATGATCGCCACGCCCGGCGATCCAGGCAACGGCAAATACATTCGCGACCTGAACACGCCGGTCCCGGTTGAACTCGCTTACGGCGGCACCTGCACAGCCGGCAAGAACGAAGACATGGACATGTATGCGCGGGTTCTCGCCGACGCCGTTCGCGGGGGCAAGCGCGTTGCCGATTCCGTTCAGTTTTACATTCAGTTCGGATCGCAGGAGACTCGCGACTACTGCATTCGCAAGGGCTATCTCGAGATTTTCCAGAAAGCTGGCGCTCATGTGATCGAACCCAGCTGCGGCGCGTGCATCAACGCTGGCCCGGGAGTTTCGACCCGCCCCGACCAGGTTGTGATCAGCGCGCAGAACCGCAACTTCCCCGGCCGCAGCGGCCCGGGACAGATGTACCTGGCCAGCCCGCTTACAGTGGCTGCTAGCGCGGTGGCTGGGTACATCACGGAATATCACCCCAGCGAAGAACGCGAGCTAATGCCCGCGTAAACTCGAACACAAGGTCCCTCGACTTCGCAGGAATCTACGCTTCGCTCGACTCCTGCTTCGCTCGGGATGACATGGTGTGGTGGGTGAACACGGAGCGTAGCGCTTGCTGTGCGCTCTGTCTCGATTCTTGTTAGAATTACCTTTCCGTTACAGCCCAGCAGAACCTCAGGAGAAACGTACTCATGGCCTATGTAATTGCAGAACCGTGCATCGGCACCAAAGACCACGCTTGTGTGGACGCCTGCCCGGTCGATTGCATTCATCCCAAGAAGGATGACGCAAAGTTTGAGAGCGAAGAGATGCTCTACATCGATCCCGTGGAATGCATTGATTGCGGCGCTTGCGTGCCGGTATGCCCGGTGTCAGCGATCTTCGCCCTGGACGATCTTCCGGAGAAGTGGAAAAGCTATGCCGAGCGCAACGCGAAGTATTTTGGACGGTAGCTGTCAGCTATCAGCCTTCAGCCGTCAGGAAAACCGATGTTATTTAAGGCGCGTGCCAGGGGCATGCGCCTTTCGGTTTTGTCATAATCTCGGCGGCAGCTCTTTGTATCCGCGACTTGAAGCCTTCGCTAGTTGACTTTTGCCTTAATTGATTGTGCCGTGGTCTTGCCGAGCGTGTCGACTTCTTTGCCCGTGTGAGCCTTGGCGGCATCGCACACCTTGTGATAGTCGTTTTTGTCTAGTTTGACGATTAAGACCTTTGCCGTGTTTTGGTCGTGAAAGTCGAATTCCAGCCAGTGGTTCTTTGACTTCGTTAGCGCGATGATTGCTCCAGTGGCAGGAGAGATCATCCCAATGCCAACACCCTGCTTGAGGCGATGTTTCTTGGTGAACTCGTATGAAATCTTGTCTATCTGGCCATAAGGGACCGTGAAGGCCCGCCCATCGGAAACTTTCAGCTCGACCTGTTTGTCCAGGTCGTTAAATACAAGCGTCGCATTCGCAAGCGAGCCTTTGGCACTCGGGAACTGCACTGTGCGAAATGTACTCTCCTCGGCTGCGGCAGAGACAGCTAACCCGATCAACAGGAGCAATCCAGTAGATTTCATGGTGCTCACTCCGAGTCCGAGGATTATACAACTGACGCCACTTGACCCTATGCCGTCATCCTTCAAATCGTCTAAGCTTTAGATTCCATGCCGCTCAAGGAATCGGAAGCGATCGTTCTGCGCACGTATCCGTTCCGCGAGTCCGACCTGCTGGTGACGCTTTTCACACGCTCTGAGGGCAAGGTCCGCGGCGTTGCGCGCGCGGCTAAAAAGTCCAGACGTCGCTTCGGTGGCGCGCTCGAACCGCTGACCTATGTCAAAGTCACCTATGAAGATCGCGAGCGGCAGGAACTCGCGCGGCTTGACGCATGTGAGGTGCTGGCTTCTCCGTTGACCGCCGAAGTGAGCTATTCGCGCGCAGTGGCGCTTGCGCATGTTGCCGAGTTGCTCGATGAACTGCTCGCTGATCGCGACGCCAACGACGCAGTTTTCCGTCTGGCACTGTCTGTGCTGGGTCGGCTGAATGGCGGCGAGTTCTGGATCCCGCTCACTTACTTTGAAGTGTGGATGGCGCGCCTGATGGGCTATTTACCTGACCTCGGCGAGTGCTTTGCATGCGGCCGCACTTTGAACGGGAGCCGCGCCTGGTTCCATGCCTTGGCCGATGGGTTGATGTGTCCCGAGCACAAGCGGCTGGCTTCGTCGGAAATTTCACCCGAATCGCGCACGCTCGCGGCGCAGATGCTGCGCTTGCCGCTATCCAAGCTGGAGGTGCAGCAGAAGTCTGCTAACGATCTGAGCAAATTCGTCCTGCAAACCCTCGAACGGCACATCGAAAAAAAACTGGTTACAAGGACGATGCTGGAGAAGATCCGCGCTTAATCCGGCGTTCAAGCCGCAGCGGGGTTCGTCGCGATAGCCTGAGACGCATCTACCAGTTTCTCCGCTGATACGCGCTGCGCCGATTCAATCCACTGGGGTGCCGAGTTTCGCTCTTCGTCTGGGCGATTCATTACGAACGCTGCCCGCACTCGTTCGTCACGGAGCCACCAGACGCTGAAACTGTTGCTGGTCGTGTCTCCGCGATGCACGATGCGGTCAGCGCCGTCCGTATCGCCCCAATACTCGTACGAGAGATCGAAAATGTCGGAGAAGAAATATGGAACGTGCTTGAATGGAGCCGCCTCTCCCACGAGCGATCGGGCACAGTGCTGGCCTTGAGAAACGGCGTTGTCCCAGTGCTCGACGCGCCTGCGCTTGCTAAAGAGCACGTCCTGGTAATTGGCGACGTCGCCAGCGGCAAAGATATCGGGGTCTTTGGTTTTGAGATATTCGTCGACCACAATGCCGTTGTTGACATCGAGTCCGCCGCCCGCCGCCAAATCGACCACGGGCTCGACGCCAATTCCTGCGACGACCAAATCGCACGGGATTGTCTCGCCACTGTTCAGCACGGCCGAACGGACGGTTGCATCACCCTGTAATTCTTTAACTGAGCTCGATTTGAGAATCCGAACTTTCCTCGCCGCATAATACTGCTCAAAAAAGTTCGACATCTCCGGCGTAAACAGCCGCTTCCAGATGCGGTCGTCATTCAAGACCATTGTGACTTCGACACCCTTTTGCGCGAGCACTGCTGCCACTTCCATGCCAATGAAGCCGCCGCCGATCACCAGCGCGTGTTTGGCGTTTTGGGCTGCATCTCGGATCCGCTTGGAATCGTTCAAGCTGCGCAAGTAAAACAGGTTTTGAAGTTGAGAACCGGGGATGTTCAGAGTTCGCGGGCGGGCGCCGGTGGCGATGACGAGCTTTTGGAAACCAAACTCTTCCCCGGGTTTGAGAGCGAGTGTTTTGCATTTAACGTCCAGGGCAGTGACTTCGCAGTTGAGCCTTAATTCGATTCCGTGCTGTTTGTAGAAGTCTTCTGGAATGATCTTGATCGCGTCTTCGCTGTCTTTGCCGGCCAGGAAGCCCTTGGACAGTGGCGGCCGCTCATACGGAACCGCGTTATCAGCTGAGAGGATGGCCAGTTCGCCGGAACGAAGTCCGAGTTCCACCATTTGCTTGGCTGC
This sequence comes from Acidobacteriota bacterium, assembly GCA_046735175.1. GTDB lineage: Bacteria > Acidobacteriota > Terriglobia > Terriglobales > Acidobacteriaceae > Gp1-AA145. The sequence continues at coordinate 8,833 of JBKPSP010000092.1, read as the reverse complement.
GTACCCTGCGACCATACCTCCGCCGAGGATGACAAATTTGGCTTGGCTCATACTTGCCTCAGCTGCTTGGATGCAAAGCAATGGCCGCGAGCGGCAATGGCGGAGGGAGAGGGATTCGAACCCCCGGTACGGTTTCCCGTACAGTGGTTTTCAAGACCACCCGTTTCAACCGCTCACGCATCCCTCCGCGGCACTCATAGTGTACCTGCCTGACGTGAACGGAACCAACTTGCGGGCTGCTTTCGCCAGCGCAGGTCGGACAGGAAGTCCGACCCACACGGGGGCTGCTACTTCACCACAATCTCGCCCGTCATCTTGGGGTGGATCGAGCAAAAGTAGTGGTAAGTTCCCGGCTTGGCGAACTTGAAGCTGTATTTATCGTCGGTGTCGAGGGCCTTTGAGCGGAACACTCCGTCGTCGCTGGTCACGTTGTGGGGAATGTCGTCGCGATTGGTCCAGGTCACTTCCGTGCCGGCTGGCACCGTAATGCTTGGCGCCGTGAACGTGAAATTGTCAATCTTCACCTCCGCAGGGTTCGCCTGGTTTTCGGCATTTGCTGCGTGACTGCGGGCAGTTAGCACAAGGCTAGCCGCCGCCATCGCCAGCACAGCCATTGTTGAGACAAAGGACTTCCTAGTGCAGTACGACTTCATTGTGAATCTCCTTTTTTAATTACGCCAAGGTGGAATCAATCACGGCCAACGCGTGCTTGTGACGCACGTAGTTCACGTCGGTGATGCCGAGCACACTGCGCAACTGCTCGGGCGGAACTTTCATCGGTCCCGGCCCTTGCGCTGTCCCAGGCTGAGGTTGAGGAAATGCGGTCGAGCAGGCGGTGTGAAAGGTCACGTTGCCTTCGACTTTTTGCATGGTCTGGTGAATGTGCCCATTCAGCACGGTCACAGAACCAAACTTCTTCAGATACGCGAGCGCCTGCGCGCTATCCTGGGTTCCCCAGCCCCACTGCTCGTAAACCGTCCACAGCGGGATGTGCGCAAACACCACAATCGGAGTGCTGTGCGAGAGGTGCTTTACGTCTTTTTCAAGCCACTCCAATTGCTCAGGCCCGAGCGTTCCCAGCCCGCCGGCTTTGAGATCGACAACATTCACCAGCCCGATGAAGTGCACTCCATGCTTGTCGAAGCTGTACCAGCCGGCGCCTTGCGCGTTCTTGCCGAACCGGTCGAGATAGCCTTTGCCATTGTCGTCAACCATGTCGTGTTCGCCGGGTACATAGAAGACATCCTTGCCGCCGAGCATCTGGGAGACCGTGTCGAACTGCTCGGGCTTGGCCAGGTGCGTGATATCGCCGGTGTGAAGCAGGAACTCGGGCGTTGTGGGGAGTGCGTCGATCCGGTCCAGCGCAACCTTTAGTGTTGCGGTCACGTCGGGGTTTGCAGGCTTGTTGAAACCCATGTGGCTGTCGCTGATCTGGACAAAGCTGAAGTCGGCATCAACTTTCTTGTCTTTGGCTTCTCCCAGCGCATACGAACTGAGCACGCCGCCGCGCATCACACACAGCGCGCCGGTTCCTGCCCAGGCCATGCACCTCAAAAAGCCGCGGCGATCGACGCCGTCGTGGTTGTGGTCATAAAGAATCTCGTCGCGTTTCATTTTTCCTCCGTTGTTTGGGGCTTGTGATTGAAACTGGCGGGCGGGATGTTTATTCCAAGCACTCAGCACTCAACATTTAGCCAGGAACGCGCACTGCCGCTTTCATCTGGGACTGTCGAGTGTCCATATGGGCTGAATGCTGAGTGCTGAGTGCTGAATGCTCTGAGATGGAATATTTCGGCGACTTCCGCGTTATCTTATTAAGACGTGCCCGACGACCGCGCGAACGCCGAAACTTTTGAGGCGCTGGCTATGCCCCTGCTCGCGCCTTTGTATAACTTTGCGCACTGGCTTACCCGCGATCGCGTCGAGGCAGAGGACCTGGTGCAGGAAACATACTTGAAGGCGCTAAAGGGATTCTCGTCATTCCAGCCGGGAACGAATTTTCGTGCCTGGATGTATCGAATCCTGCGCAACACATTTCTGACCTCGCGCAGCGGCCTGAAGCAGACGGTCTCTTTCGACGACGAAGAGAGCGCGGTGCAAGAACCCGCGGCTCCTGACAATCCCGAATCTTTGCTCTTTGCCCACGCCGACGAACAGGAGCTACGCCGCGCGCTCGATCAACTGCCGGTCGCTCACCGCGAAATCATCCTGCTCTGTGACGTGGAAGAGATTAGCTACAAGCAAATTTCAGAGCTCGTCGGTATTCCGATTGGCACAGTGATGTCGCGGCTCTCCCGGGCCCGGCAAGCGATGCGAAATCTGTTGCGAGAAAGAGTTCATGGAGTGGGCCGATGACTTGCTTCCCAGCAGACAAGATCGAAGCGTACCTAGACAACGAACTCGCTGCGCAAGAGGACCGCGAGATTTCGAAGCACCTTGCCAGTTGCCACAGTTGCGCGGCCGCAGCCCTTGGCAGCAGGAAGCTCAAGCTATCAGTCAAACGCGCGGCCAGTTCAGCGTTTGCCCCCTCGGCTGAATTTCAGGCGAGAATTCGCCGTTCCGTAGCGCCGCGTTCAAAGTCTTTCTGGTTGCCCGGGCTGATCTTCGCAACCGCCGCACTGGCCCTGGTGTTTGCAGTAGTTGCGCTTCGCCCGCAGCCTGCCTCGCCCGATTTGCTTGCCGAGGCTATGGATATGCACGTCGCGGCACTTGCCAGCACCACTCCGGTGGACGTGGTTTCGACCGACCGGCACACCGTCAAGCCATGGTTCGAAGGCAGACTCCCCTTTACCTTCGATCTCCCCGATCTTCAGAACTCAGAGTTCCGACTGATCGGCGGACGGATGGCCTACCTTTCGCAGAGTCCGGGCGCGCAACTGATATTCGGAATTCGCAAGCACCAGATTTCCGTCTTTATCGAGCAGGAGGGCCGAGGATTTGCGTTCCTGGGTGCAGGGTCGCGCACGGATCAGAAGCTTAATTTCAATCTGGAGACGTGGAGCGACCACGGGCTGCGCTACGTGGTGGTGAGCGACACAACCATGGCGGACGTTAACGCACTTTCGAACCTGATGCGTGCCGCGCGATGAGTGTCCCGCGGGGATAACCAATAACCAAAGACAAAAAAAGGCCGCTCCGGGTTAACGGAACGGCCTGTTGGCGAAGTCCTCCGGGGAGGAGGGAAAAATCGTTTACATCGAAGGCGGAGCCGAACCACCAGTGGAGCTCGGCTGGGTTTGAGTATTCCCGCCCTGAGTGTTGGTCATCAGGCGGATACTCACGCGGCGGTTGGCGGCGCGGCCTTCGCGGGTCTTGTTGTCGTCAACCGGCTTGTCCTTGCCCAAGCCAATCAGGTAGATCTTGTGGGCCGGGATGTTGTACTTCGAGCCGAGGTACTGGATGACCGAGTTCGCCCGGCGCTCGCTGAGCTCATAGTTGTAATCTGCCGGACCAACCGCGTCAGCTCCACCCTCAACCGTGATGATGTAACCCTTCGTGTTCGGCACGTTCTCAGCCAGCTTATCCAACTCTGACTTGGCGTCCTTCGTCAGGAAGTCCTTGTCAAAGCCGAAGTGAACATTGGTCTCGCTGACGATCTTGTAGTTGTCGAGGTTTGAGACGGCGTCGGTCAGCACGTCGACCCGGTGAACGGCATTGTCAGCCAGCGTTTGCGCCTGCGCGGCCTGTTGTCCGGCGGCCTGTGCCTTCTGATCGGCGGCAGCAGCGCGGGTGTTCACGTCCTGAATGCCGGCCTGGGCGCGGGCATCAACGTCTTTGATCGCCTTGGTGTTCTGGGCGGTCAGGTCGTCGAGCTCATTGGTCTTGTTGATAATGGGCGTGGTCTGTTGTTTCACATAGTTCTTGCTGGCGCAGCCGACCGTCGCCACCATGCTTGCTGCCAGCGCAACGACTAAAGAAGCGCGATTCATATTGGGAGGACTCCTTCCTCTCTTGAATTTCTAACTGGGCAACAGTACTGATGAATTCTGTGCCTGAAGTCCAGCACGCTGGGGCGAACTGGACTGAAAACCTGGTCCCGCTTTCATCGCGGGTGGCTTGGTTCAGCCACATTGTGCTTGAGCACGGGACATGCCAACTCAAACCGGGGGCACAGCTTCATCGTAAGTCGCTCATCGGACGTGGCTTAGATGCACCCCCAGGACGGCGCGGCCAAGCATGCCGCTGTTAATAGAGCAAAAATTATATGGTTGGTGGCAATTGGCTGGCTGTTGCTTTCCTCAGTCGCCGGCTTTATCGCGATTGGCGGAGCTCGAACGCTGAGCCTGGAGTAAAAGTTCTGCAACTACCTCTTTGCAAAGCAAAAGCCGCCAGCTTTGAGCTGGCGGCTGATGGCTGAAAGCTGATGGCTTAGTTCTCGTACAGCAGCACGCCCTCGTTCTCCTTCGCGTCCACGGGGCGGTAGAACAGCTTGTTGCCCTCGAGGAAGACCTCAATGAACGCAGGACGCACGTTGATGGTGCCCTGGATCAGCGCCTCCGAGAGCGGGTCCTCAATGTACTTCTGCAAGGCCCTTCGCAGCGGACGCGCGCCGTAGCTGCGGTCCGTCAGTGTCTGGGTGAGGATCCACTTCTTGGCCTCGTCCGCGACCGTAACGGTGATCGACTTCTGCGCCAGGTTCGTGTTGAGCTGCGTAACCATGAGCTCCAGAATCTGGATGAGGTCGGCCTCGGTGAGCGCGTTGAAGATGATGACTTCGTCGAGCCGGTTCAGGAACTCAGGGTTGAACGTGCGCTTGACCTCGTTCTTGACAAGTTCCTCGACCTTTTCAGATATGCGCTCTTCATTCCCGGACTGAAATCCCAGGCCCTCGCGCTTCTGCAGGTGCCGGGCACCGATGTTCGAGGTCATAATCAGGATCGTGTTCTTGAAATCAACCGTGTTGCCGAGACCGTCGGTCAGCTGGCCGTCTTCAAAGACCTGCAAGAGGATGTTGAACACGTCCGGATGCGCCTTCTCGATCTCATCGAGCAGCACGACGCTATATGGCGCGCGCTTCACACGCTCGGTGAGTTGTCCGCCCTCTTCGTATCCGACGTATCCCGGAGGCGATCCGATCAGCTTCGAGACCGAGTGCTTCTCCATGAATTCGGACATGTCGAAGCGAATGAGCGACTTCTCGGTGCCAAACATGAACTGTGCCAGCGTCCGGGCGACTTCGGTCTTGCCGACGCCGGTGGGGCCGAGGAACAGGAACGAGCCGATCGGCCGGTTCGGGCTCTTCAGTCCGGCGCGGCTGCGGCGAATTGCACGGGCCAAAGCGCTGATCGATTTGTCCTGCGAGATGACGCGCTTGTGCAGCTCTTCTTCAATGCGCAGCAGCTTCTGCGATTCTTCCTCTTTGATCGAGGCGATCGGCACGCCCGTCCAGCGGGAGACAACGTCTTCAATATCTTCGCGGTTGACCACGCCAGTGGCCGACTCGTCGAGATGGTATTTTTCGCGAAGGACGCGCAGGTTCTCGCGTTCCTTGCGTTCCTCGTCGGAATAGAAACGTGCTTTCTCGAACTCATGGTTCGCAACCGCGTTTTCCATTCTGTGGACGATGAACTTCAGCCGCTTCTGCACCTCGGTGATCTCTTCCGGCAGGGAAGTCTGGCGCAGCTTCACGCGCGCGCCGGCTTCGTCAACCAAGTCGATCGCCTTGTCCGGAAGGAAGCGGTCGGGGATGTAGCGGTTCGAATGCGAGACCGCGAAGTTGATGGCTTCGTCGGTGTAGGTGACCGCGTGGAACTTCTCGTAGCGGTCTTTGATTCCAAAGAGAATCTTGGTTGCATCGCCCTCGTTCGGAGGCGGGACCTTGACTGCCTGAAAGCGGCGCTCGAGTGAACGATCTTTCTCGATCGACTTGCGGTATTCCCCGGGCGTGGTTGCGCCAATGCACTGAATCTCGCCGCGTGAAAGAGCAGGCTTGAGGATGTTGGCAGCATCGAGAGAGCCTTCGGCCGATCCGGCGCCGACCAATGTGTGCAACTCGTCAATGAAGATGACGCAGTTCTGCGACTCCATCAGCTCTTTCATGATGGTCTTCAGCCGCTCTTCGAACTGGCCGCGATACTTGGTGCCGGCGACGATTAGAGAAAGATCGAGTGCGAGAATTCTCTTGTCCGCCAAGAACGACGGAACCTCGCCGTCAGCGATACGCTGCGCAAGACCCTCAACAATCGCCGTCTTGCCTACGCCTGGCTCGCCGATCAAAACCGGATTGTTCTTCGTCCGGCGGCAGAGAATCTGAACTACCCGCTCGAGTTCGTTTTCGCGGCCGACCAATGGATCAAGCTGGCTATCCATGGCGGCCTGGGTCAGATCTCGGGAAAACTCACTTAATAGTGACGACTCGCGCTGACGCTGCGGCTGGGCTTTTTCCTGGCTGCTGCGGGCAAGCTCTTCACGGATGGTCGAGAGCCTTAATCCGCGCTCATGCAAGATTTCTGCGGCAAAGCACTTCTCTTCGCGCAGCAATCCCAGCAGCAGGTGCTCCGTCCCAATGTGCTTGTGCGAAAGCCGTTCGGCTTCTTCTGCAGCGTAGGCCAAAACTCGCTTGCATTCGTTGCTCAGCGGGAGATCGACGGAAGTCGAAACCTTCTCGCGAATTGTGGTGTGCCCTTCGATCTGCTTGCGGATGGATTCTACGGATGCATGAGAACGCAGAAAGCGATTGGTGAGGGCCTTGTCTTCACGCAGCAATCCCAGGAGCAGGTGCTCAGTCTCTATGTAAGGCGATCCGAACTGGCTGGCTTCGTACCGCGCGAAGAAGATGACTCGCCTTGCCTTTTCTGTATAACGCTCGAACATAACGCCCGTCCCCCTAGGCTCCTCCGGGATCGAACGGCCTGCTTGTGGGCCGTGGCCGGACTTACAGGTACGCTAACCCCAACCCCACGTCCTTGTTCTTATTATCGTGAGGCTACCTCTATTTTGCTACTGGTTCCTATTACTAAAGGAACCAAGTGATTCTCGCAATACCTCGTTCGAGCCAGAGAGTTTCGAGTTCGGTACTGCTTCAGCTTTTAGGCTAGTAGGCTCCTGGCAACCAACTCGCTTGACCCCTCAATACGGGGATCATTCGGCTAGACTCGCCGGTGCTACCTCTTCTATTTTCCCACTTTCCAGGCGCAGCACGCGATGGCATCGCCGGGCAAATCCAAAATTGTGCGTCGCAATCACCGAAGACAGCTCGAAATCCTTGTGCAGACGCGCAATCAACTCGAATATGACCTCCGACGTGCGATTATCGAGGTCCCCGGTCGGCTCATCCGCCAGCAAAATCTTTGGCCGCGTGATCAGCGCTCGCGCCAAGGCCGCCCGCTGCTGCTCTCCGCCGGAAAGTTCGCCGGCTCGATGATGGGTCCTTTCCGCGAGTCCTGCTTCTTCCAACCACCGCCGCGCCTCTTTCTCGGCATCGGACTTCGGAACGCCGCGCATCAGCAATGGCATAGCTACGTTCTCGAGAGCAGTGAATTCTGGCAGGAGATAGTGAAACTGCCAAACGAACCCTACTTCGCGATTGCGGAAGTCAGCGGCGGCATCTTCTGATAGCGAACTCAACCGGAGCTGCGCGCAGTATATTTCACCCAAAGAAGGTTTCTCAACCGCACCCAGGATGTGCAACAACGTGCTTTTACCAGAGCCCGAAGCGCCCACGATGGCCAGCATCTCTCCGCGGGCCAGTTCGAACGAAAGATTGTCAAAGAGCACCAGTTCTGAGGCACCCGACCGAAAGGATTTCTTTAATCCTTTGACTCTTAGCGCCTGTTGAATTAGATGCAAATCCAGTGCTCCTCGTCTCAAAGCCTGCGCACGCCCTGGCCCGGCGCTGCTACGGCATCCATTTAAACACGTCGCAGGAAGCGCAAGAGTTGCTGTGAGTGAGTTGGCTGCCTCATCCTGCGCTTGCCTCCCGAATTTTCTCAGAACTGCAAGCAACTCCTTCGCCTAACCCGATTTTGATATGCTGGTAGTCACGTCACCTCGCGATTCGCAGGCCTGAATGGCTGTGACCCGGTGATCGCAAGCCCTTAATCGCCTTGCAAAGCGTCCCCGTCGTCTAGTCCGGCCTAGGACATCGCCCTTTCACGGCGGTAACACGGGTTCAAATCCCGTCGGGGACGCCAAACCTCAGCAATCCTCTACGTTCATTCGCCAATCTCCCCAGAGTTTTTCACGGACAACACCCCTCGCCTGAAAAGAATCCCATGTTCGCTCAAGCTGCAAGCGGGAGGGGGAAATGAATTTAAGTCCAGTGATGATTGTGGTTTTGGTGGTCGCGCTGATTGCAATCGCGGCCATCGTCTGGGGAGTTGCCCGCAAGCGCAGAAGCCAACAATTACGCGAACACTTCGGCCCGGAGTACGATCGCGTGGTCCGTCGAGAAGGCGATGTGCGCAAGGGAGAAGGCGTACTGGAATTTCGCGAAAAGCGGCACGACAAGTTCAAGTTGCGTCCGCTCTCCACAGCCGACCGTTCGAGCTTTCTCTACCGATGGAATGACGTGCAAAGCCGGTTTGTTGACGATCCGAAAGGGGCCGTGACCCTGGCGGACGCGTTGGTCACGGACGCTATGCAGGCACGCGGATACCCCATGGGCGATTTCGATCAACGTGCCGCTGACATTTCCGTAGACCACCCGGTGGTGGTTGAAAACTACCGCGCAGCACACGCCATCGCTCGCCGCCACAGTAAAGGCGAGGCCAGCACCGAAGACCTGCGCCAGGCGATGGTGCACTATCGAACCCTGTTCCAGGAACTGCTCGACCAACCTCAAGCCAACCAAAGGAGCGCATAATGGCTACGCCGCTAAGGAAAGACCTTCCCG
>JBKPSP010000091.1:0-5498 GCA_046735175.1 Acidobacteriota bacterium | reverse complement strand
CGACAAGATCGTGGGTGCGATCGGAGTTTCGGGTGCTGCTGCCGATCAGGATGGAATCTGCGCCAATGCGGGGGCGAATTCTCTCAAGTGAGCGAGTGAAACTCTGGCGCTTTTGATTTAAACACGACTCCAACTCTAAATAGCTCCAGCTTTTCGAAGCGCGGTGGTCATTCCTTCCAAACTTCGAGTGCTCGAGGCTTCGGGTGATCCTGCGCCACGCCAGTGTGTCTCGAGGGTGATGACGCCTTGATACCCATCGCGCACGAGCGCGGCGAACTGCCCCGGCCAATCGATTATTCCTTGCCCAACTGCAGCCCATTCACGCGTCGTGCCATTTACTGTGACATCCTTGCAATGGCATAACCCGATTCGATTTTTCGGAAGCAACCGATATCCGTCGGGAAACGGGACCTCGCTGGCCATTGCCGCATTTCCAGGATCCCAATTCAACATGAAATTCTCTGATTGCACTTGAGCGAGCACGGCGGCGGCTTCAACTGCAGTCGCGGTATTGCAGGCGTGCTCATTTTCAAGAACCAACGTGATACCGCTCATACCGCATGTATCGGCCGCGCGTTGCAATTCACGATTTATCCCTTCACGATATGGCGCCGGATCATCCAGTCGCCAGAAATCGAAACACCGGACACGAGTCGAGCCAAATGTCTTCGCGAGGGCAATGCTGGACTCAAGCACCGCGTCCTGTTGAGAAAACGAAAAAGCCGCGTTGAAATGGTCGCGCTGTTCGTTGTGGGTGGGCGGAGGCGCGTCGGGCCAGTCCACTTTGAAGAGCGGGCCGGCAATGCCACTCACATGCAGTCCATACTTTCGCACCAGGCGTACGGCTTCGGCGATTTCGTTCGAGTCAAGCGCAACGACGTTCTTGTCCCATAGCGTGCGCAGCTCGATCAAGCTCATGGCGAATGGACCCGCTGCAACTTCGCAAGCCCGGCCAAAGTCCTGCGAGATTTCGTCGCTCAGAACTGATAGTTCAAAGGCGGGCATAAGTTATTGTGGATTGTCCGGTGCGGTCAATTTGCGAAGGACCTCCGCCTCCCGCCCGCTCTCCTCGGTGCGGCCGCCGGCTTTAAGAACTTCCGCAAGTCCGGCATGAATTTCACGCCTCTGTGGCTCCCAAGCGAGGGCCAGTTGGTATTCGCGAATTGCGTCAGGCCAGTTTTGTGCGGATTTCGCAAGCCTTGCGAGTCCCAGATGGGCCTCACTCAGGCTAGGCGCAAGTTCCAAAGCCGTGTGCAACTCGTTCGCTGCCTCGGCCGCTTCACCTCTCTCCGCGAGCAGCAAACCAAGTTGCAGGTGCGCTGGCGCGTGCCGCGGATTACTTAGCAGTAATTGCTGCAGCGCATCTTTGGCTTTTGTCGCATCCCCCGACTTCAGCAAGGCGATTGCCAGCTGGTACTGCGCTTCAGTGAATGAAGGATCGAGCGCGATCGCTTCGCGAAGACTGTCGGCAGCTTCGATATAGTTTTTTTTGCCGCTCTTCTCCGCTGCTGCTTGCAGCAGAACCATGGCCTCTCCGACCTTTGAGGCCGCCGCGCCGGCCTTGCGCAACTGTTCGCTTTGCTGACGGGATTCTTCCCTGTGCCCCGCTTTTTGCAGGGCCTGCGCCAGACTCGCACGCGCGTCGCTCAGTGTCGGATCGAGTTCGACAGCCTTTTGCAGCTCGCCAATGGCGCTATCGAGATTGTTCTGCTTGAGCAGCACCGTGCCGAGAAGGTGATGGCTCTGGGCATCGTCTGGCGCTTGCGAGACAGCCAGACGCAATTCGCCGGCGGCGCCCTCAAAATCACCACCCTCGCGCAACACCAGTCCAAGGGCCCGATGAGCGAGCGCTAACTGCGGAGCGAGTTGCAGCGCCGCACGAAACTGATCGGCCGCGGCCTGCAAATCTCCATTCTGTCGCATGGCAAGACCGAGATTGTAGTGATACTCGGGATTTTCCGGTTCCATTTCGACGGCCTTTTGTAAATTCTGAGTGGCCTGCGTGAGATCGCCTTTGTCGGCCTGTACCTGCCCGAGCGCGAAATAAGCTCTTAACTGTGCAGCATCCGATTGGATCGCCTTCGACAGTTCCTGCGCCGCTTCGTCCAGGTCGATCTTCTGGCGCAGGCTCTCCGATTTTTTGTAGCGGTTCCAGAGGTTCAGTCCAAGGTTGTAATGGGCCTCGGCAAAATCGGGTGCGGCGCCCGTAATCTGCTCTAGAAGTTTGATCGCGCCATCACTATCGCCGATCTGACCGCAGATTTCTGCAAGGCCGTACCGAGCTTCAACCAAGCCAGGATTCAGCCGCAGAGCTTCTTGATACTCTTTGATGGCATCCTGGGTCTTTCCATTCCTGAGATGCGCGAGTCCAAGATGAAAGTGGGGCTCGGAAAGTGTGGGATCGAGATCGGCAGCTTTTTGAAATTCATTAGTCGCTTCATCGAGCCTGGCAGATTCTCCCATAACGATTCCTAGAGCATCGTGAGCGCGCGCATTCTTGGGATTGGTAGAGATGGCTGCATTCAGTTCGGCGACTGCGCCCTGAGCGTCTCCCTGCTGGAAGTGCGCCATGGCTTGCTGTACGTGGTCGTCGGACGAAAGTTGAGTAGCGACGTCTCGCAGTGCGGAACTTTCAGCAAAAAGTTCTAACCCCCTCTGCGCGGTGGTGCGGGCCTCTTCAGTATTCTGGGCGGACAATTGGCGGCGAGCGAGCTGCTCGTAAAGCACGGCTCCATAAGGAGAGACTGCGATCGCTTTCTTCAGCACCTCAATGCTGGCGGCGACATCGCCGGAGCGCGCAAGCAGATCCTCAAGAAGAAGATAGTCGGAATCTGAAGCTGCATCTCCTTCAACCGCCTGTCGCGCGAATTGAATCGCCTTAGGCAGGTCACCATCACCATCGGCCTTTTGCGCAATGGCAGAAAGCACAAATGGATCCTTGTTACCTGCTTTCTCCAGGCGATCCAGGGTCGCAAAGTAGCGATCTTTGAATGACAGTGTTCCCCGCATAAGTTCCTTGCGATACGCACTGAGCAAAGTGACTTGGGGGACACTGTCGGGCGAATCAGGAACGGCGTTTACATAAATGAAACCAGTTCCCGGCAAGGACTCGACAAATGCCGTGTTCGGGTAAGGCTCATCCGGTGTGCGAAGAATTCGATGCTCAGTGAGTGTCGAGTGAGAGACAGTGAGAGCCGGCCGCTTCGCCATGTGGCATGCGGTGCAGGCATCCTGTGGTTGCTGCGCAAGGCGTTGGTGAAGCTCCAGGGTGCAGTTTTTTTCAGTGTGGCACTGTAAACATTTTTCACGAAAATATTTCGGTGCTTCTTCTGCCGTCGGTTCTACATGAGGATCGTGACAACTTTGGCAGCCAAGTTTGCCGCCACTTCCCCGGTAACACCTGCTGAGCGTCATCGAATAGTAATGCTCAAGTAGAGGGGTTTGGGGCGCATGCAAATCAATCGGAGTCTTGAGAATGGCGGCAATCTCGTTGAGCGGTGTCCCGGGGCGAAAATCTGCGGCTGACTTCCCGGGCTGCAGCGTTCGATTGTCTCCCTCATGACAGTTCATACAGATGTTGTCTGCGAGCCAGGTCGGTAGCTTGCCGGGGTTCACGATGGAGTCATCGTGATTTCCAGTCACTGGAAGGCTGGCGGTTCTTTCTTTGACGTGAAGTTCGCCGGGCCCGTGGCAACGCTCGCAAGTGATTCCAAGCTCAACTATCGGAGGATTGTTGAATAAACCGGTACGGCCCTTGACGGGTTGAGTTCTGCCCGCATGACAATTGATGCACTCGGCAGAAACCGGTAGCGTGAAGCCCAGGTCCTGCCGTTCGTAGTTCGGGGAAAGGTCCCACGCTTTTCGCGCCGTATAGTACGAAATCGGTGCCTGAAAGAGATAATTACCGCGGCGCACTAAAGGGGTTGCGCCATTTGCCCCGGTTCCGACGATATAGGCCAGCTCTTCTGTGTGGTTGAAAATCTCCTTCCCTGCTGGATCCAGCTCAGACTCGGTTTCAAACACCTTGTTTCCACGGGAGAAAACTCGGTAATGGCGGTTGGTGCGTGGATTAGTAAACTCTGCTGGGTTGTTTAGCCATCCTGCGTTGACAGCTTGTGAGGGCACGGAGGTCGAGCGGCCCATCTCTGTCCGCGAGTACGTACTGTAGATCGCGAAATGACAGAGCTTGCATTTGTCTGAGCCAACAAATTGAACATTGGGGTCAGCGTTCCGCGGCCGCTGATTACCTGTGGCTCGCGAGACTTGCCCGCAAGTCGCGATGGCAATCGCGAGGACAAAGGCTGCGTTCAAACATTGACGGAACACTTCTGAAAAGAGCTGCGACGCGTGAACAAAGATTCGGGGCGGAAAAGAAATGCTCACCGCGTACCCTGTGCTTGTGAACTCGGACCTGCGTCCTGGCGTACCAGCCGAATCAACTGTTTTTTGAGGTCCAGATTGTGCTCGTCGGAATGTAGCTGGCTTACCCGGGCGAGCATTTGCCTGGCTTCGGCCTGCTGCCCTTTCTTGCGATACGCTTGTGCTAGCACGTAAAAGGGGCTGGCGTCGTCGGGATCCAGAGTTGTGGCAATCTTGAGCTCGGTAATAGCGCGCTCGGTCTCGCCGCTCTTGAAAAGCAGCTTCCCAAGCTCTGAATGCGAATGCGAAAATTTGGAATTGCGGCTGACTGAGAGCTCAAATGCCTTGATCGCTTCATCGCCCGCCGCACTGCCAGATTCGACTCCAGAGCGCATCAGCGCCACCCCGAACGCATACGGCACCAGATAATCAAAGTTCTTTTGTTCATTCTTCTCTCGAAGCACCTGCACTGCTTTTGCGAGCTTGCCATTCTCGATCCAGACCCAGCTCAGGGCCAGGTATGGCAGCGACTTGTCGGGCGCCAGAGTAGCGGCGCTTTCGAAGTCTTTCTCGGCATTGTCGATCGCACCGCGCATTACATAGCTGATCCCGCGCTGTATGTGCAGGCGGTAAGAATCCGGCACATAGTTAATTCCAACGTTCAAGATGTCTGTGGCCAGTTGATATTCCTGGTGCTCAAGACAGATCGAGGCTAAATCCACATAGTTATCTTCTGACTTCGGATCGATCTGAGTGCCCGCGCGCATGGCGTCATACGCTTCCTGCACCCTGTTGCTTTTCAGGTACGCCTCTGCCACAAGGTTGTAAAGCTCGGCAGTCTGGTAGCCTTCACTGGCCAATTCCTGAAAAGCCTGAATGGCATCCTTATTATTGCCCGCGTTGACCAGCATCAAAACCTGGTTATATCCGGCTGTGTACGGATCGCGGTACCGCTTTCGCGCTGAGGCAAACAATTCGGCAGCTGGCCCATAAGCCTCTGCCTTGGCCAACAGAACTCCGCCGTCGAATCGGTCCTGAGCGTCGTTTTCAGGCAGTGATTTCAGAACCGCCGTCGCGCGGTCCACTTTTTTCGCTCTCACGAGGCAGTCCGCAAAATGCAGGAGCCACACCGATTGAGC